>NZ_ANBC01000250.1 GCF_000341125.1 Nocardiopsis lucentensis DSM 44048
CCGGGTTCCAGATGATGTTCGCGGTCATCACCGTGGCCCTCATCAGCGGCGCCATCGCCGACCGGGCCAAGTTCGGCGCCTGGCTGATCTTCGTTCCGGTCTGGGCCCTGCTCGCCTACTTCCCCGTCGCCCACTGGGTCTGGGGCGGTGGCTGGTTCGAGCTGATCGGCATCGGTGACGCGGGCGTCATCGACTTCGCGGGCGGTACCGCCGTCCACATCAACGCCGGCGCCGCGGCCCTGGCCCTCACCGTCGTCCTCGGCCGCCGCAAGGGCTTCGGCGTGGAGTCCATGCGTCCCCACAACCTGCCCTTCGTCCTGCTGGGCGCCGCCCTGCTGTGGTTCGGCTGGTTCGGCTTCAACGCCGGTTCGGCCTACGCCGCCGACGCGACCGCCGCCCTCGCCCTGGTCAACACCCAGGTCGCCACGGCCGCCGCGATCATCGCCTGGATGCTCGTCGAGAAGCTGCGCTACGGCAAGGCCAGCGCGCTCGGGTTCGCCTCCGGCGCCGTCGCGGGTCTGGTCGCGATCACTCCCGCCGCCGCGGACGTCACCCCGATGGGCGCCATCGCCGTCGGCCTGGTCTCCGGTGCCCTGTGCGCCTACGCCATCAGCTGGAAGTTCAAGTTCAAGTACGACGACGCGCTCGACGTGGTCGGTGTGCACCTGGTCGGCGGTGTCATCGGTTCGCTGATGATCGGTCTCGTCGCCGCCTCGGCGGCCAACGGCGCCGACGGCCTCCTCTACGGCGGTGGCATCGACCTGCTGGTCGTCCAGCTGATCGCGGTTGTCGCCACCATCGTCTACTCCTTCGTCGTCACCTGGGTCATCGCCAAGATCATCGACCTCGTCATGGGCTTCCGTATCCCGGAGGAGGTCGAGACCAACGGCCTCGACCACGAGCTGCACGCCGAGTCGGCCTACGCCTTCGAGGAACTCGACGAACTGGAAGGAGCGGTCTCCTCGCCGACGCCTCCGGGCGGGGAGACGGCCTCATCGCAGGCCAAGGCCTAGCCTCGACGCTGAGGTAGCGGGACTTGCGCCGCTGACGCGGTGAGGCGATCCAAGGAGCCGGCGGGGAGTGATCCCCGCCGGCTTCGTCGTGTCGCCCCCCGGGGCGCGTCCCGCCTATGGCCGGGCCGGACCGGGACTGGCCAAGGCGCGCGTCTTGGTTGGATACCCTTCAAGGCGATGCGGCGGTAGCGCCGGAGAAACCGTGGGAACCCGCCCGAGGAGAAGGCCGGGACCCGGAGACGGCCCCGTGCCCCGGACGGAACGCGCCGGGTACAACCGCGGGCCGCGGAGCCGCATCCCACGCCAGGGACGGGACACGCGTCGGCGGTCCCCCCTTCCCAAGGATCCACGCGTATTCGTAGAGCGCCCCGTTCGTCGGGGTCAGGAGGCAAGATGGCGCCGGTCAGTCACAACAGGGGTCGCAGGAGCGGTCGTACCGCGTTCGCCGCGGCGGGCACGGTCGTCGTGCTCGGTCTGACCGGCTGCTCGACCCTCAGCGGTCTCCTGCCGGGAGGCGGGGACGAGGAGGAGCCCAGCCCCGAGCCCACGGAGTCGGTGGCCGCGGCGCCCCTCCTGGAGGAGGCTCTCGCCGACCTGGCCGACTACCCCGCGCTCACGGCGACCGGCCAGGTGGCGCAGACCGTCGGCGCGGACGTGCAGGACACCTCCCTGACGGTGGCCGACAGCGGCGCGACCGACGGCACCATCCGGGCCAACGGCAACGAGGGCGAGATCATCGACGTCGACGGCCGCACCTACGTGCGCGCCACGGAGGACTTCTGGCTGGACCGGGGGGTCTTCGGGCCGGACTCCGACGACTTCGAGGACAACTGGGTGCGCGCCTCCGCCAGCCAGGTCGGGATCGAGCCCGGCGCCGTCCTCGCCCCGCCGGTCCTGGCCGAGATCCTGGGCGGGCTGGAGGTCGAGGAGGAGGACGCCGTCAAGGAGAACCTCGACGGCACCCTCACCTACCGGATCGACCTCGCGGGCGAGCGGGACCAGGTGTGGATCAACGCCGAGACCGACCAGATCCAGCGCATCGCCATCGAGGAGCTCGTTCCCGAGGGCGCCGAGACCGGCCCCCAGGTGCGGCTCGACCTGGCCCAGGCCGACCAGCCCGCGGTCGAGGAGCTCTACGCCGGCCTGGTCACCACCGTCGAGGAGGAGCTCACCAGCTCCCGGGACGCCCGCATCGAGGTGGCCTGGCAGGGTGAGCCGAACATGTCCTGCGGGGAGGGCCCGAACTGCACGTGGTCGGGGACCGCGTATGACGCGAGCGGGGCCGACGGCGGCAGCGTCTCGGTGCGGATGGACGTGACCTTCACCAACGACGAGCTCGGTGAGCAGCAGTGCAGCGACTCCGGCACCCTGGAGGCCGGCGGCACCCTGGAGCTGTCGTGCGGAGCCGACTACAACAACTCCGAGAGCGCGGACACCGCCGACCAGGAACGCTCGGTGGACGGTTCGGCCCAGCTCTCCACCCGCGGCGTGACCGATGAGGAGCAGGAGAGCGTCCTGGCGGCCCTGGGCGAGCAGCGCGAGGCGACGTTGTCCGGCGGCGCCGACGACGAGGAGAGCGGCGAGGCCACGGACGGGGAGTCCGCCGAGGAGACGGAGGGCTCCGGGAACTGAGCTCGGCCCAGGGTGGTCGAGGGCAGGTAACCTAGGAGACCAATTCCGAGACGAAGGACTGGCCACACTCGTGTTCGAGACGCTTTCCGACCGGCTGACATCGGTCTTCTCCTCGCTGCGCGGCAAGGGTCGCCTGTCGGAGGAGGACATCAACGCGACCGCGCGGGAGATCCGTCTCGCCCTCCTGGAGGCGGACGTCGCGCTTCCGGTGGTGCGCGAGTTCATCGCGCGGATCAAGGAGCGCGCCCGCGGGGAGGAGGTCTCCAAGGCCCTCAACCCGGCGCAGCAGGTCATCAAGATCGTCAATGAGGAACTGGTCGAGATCCTCGGTGGCGAGACGCGGCAGATCCGGTTCGCGAAGAACCCGCCCACCGTCATCATGCTCGCGGGCCTCCAGGGCGCCGGTAAGACCACCCTGGCGGGCAAGCTCGCCAAGTGGCTGGCCGGTGAGCGCAACACCCCGCTGCTGGTCGCCGCCGACCTCCAGCGCCCCAACGCGGTCACCCAGCTCCAGGTGGTCGGTGAGCGCGCCGGGACGCCCGTGTTCGCGCCCGAGCCGGGCAACGGGGTCGGCGACCCCGTCCAGGTCGCCCGCGAGTCCGTGGAGCACGCGCGGCGCAACAACCACAACGTGGTCATCATCGACACCGCGGGCCGCCTCGGTGTGGACACCGAGATGATGCAGCAGGCCGCGGACATCCGGGACGCGGTCAAGCCCGACGAGATCCTGTTCGTCGTCGACGCGATGATCGGTCAGGACGCGGTCAACACCGCCCAGGCCTTCCTCGACGGGGTCGGCTACGACGCGGTCGCGCTCACCAAGCTCGACGGCGACGCGCGCGGCGGTGCGGCGCTGTCCATCCGGCACATCACCGGCCGCCCGATCATGTTCGCCTCCACGGGCGAGAAGCTGGACGACTTCAACCTCTTCCACCCGGACCGGATGGCCTCGCGCATCCTGGACATGGGTGACGTCCTCTCGCTCATCGAACAGGCGGAGAGCACGTTCGACGAGGCCGAGGTCGCCAAGATGGCCTCGACCATCGCCTCGGACGAGGACTTCACGCTCGACGACTTCCTCGAGCAGATGTCGATGGTCCGCAAGCTCGGGCCGATCGGGAACCTGCTCGGCATGATGCCGGGCATGGGGCAGATGCGCGACCAGATCGACAGCATCGACGAGAAGGACCTGGACCGGATCCAGGCCATCATCCGGTCGATGACGCCCGGTGAGCGCGCCAACCCGAAGTCGATCAACGGCTCGCGCCGCCTGCGCATCGCCAATGGTTCGGGTACGCAGGTCAGTGACGTCAACGGTCTGGTCACCCGGTTCTTCGAGGCGCAGAAGATGATGCGCAAGATGAAGAACGGCGGCATGCCCGGTATGCCGGGGATGCCTGGCATGGGTGGTGGCGGCAACCGCAAGAAGGCCAAGGCCCAGGCCAAGAAGGCGAAGAAGGGCAAGCAGCGCAGCGGTAACCCCATGAAGGCCCGCCAGCAGGAGGCCGAGCGCGCCGCGCAGCGCCAGCGCCGCCAGGAGGAGGGCGATCAGACCACGCCGCAGCTGCCTCCGGGCCTCGGCGGCGGTGCCGGTCAGCCGACACTCCCGCCCGGTCTCGGCGGGCCGAACATGCCGGACCTGTCGAATTTCAAGCTGCCGAAGAAGAAGTAGCCCGAGCCGCGGTTCGCCGTGCGCGGCTGCCGCCGCCGAAGAACGCCGTGCGGCCCGTCCTGGGCCTGGACCCCGGGGCGGGCCGCACGCGTGTCGAAGGTGTGACGATACGCGCCCGGTGTCCTGTCCTAGGAACTCGTCGGAGTCTGGCACAATGAGTAGTCGACTAACGGTGGCTGGCCAGCCCTCTAACTCGCCCGCCGCCCACGTCTGCCCAGGCGGGTGCCACAACCCCACGTGGTTCGTCGCCGGGCGCCTAACACCGTTAATCGGGAGAAGACCACTCCAGTGGCTGTCAAACTGAAGCTCAAGCGTATGGGTAAGATCCGTACGCCCCAGTACCGCATCATCGTCGCCGACGCCCGCAACAAGCGTGACGGCAAGGCGATCGAGGAGATCGGCAAGTACCACCCCAAGGAGCACCCGAGCCTCATCGAGGTCGACTCCGAGCGGGCCCAGTACTGGCTGTCCGTGGGCGCCCAGCCGTCCGACGCGGTGAAGGTCCTCCTGCGCAAGACCGGTGACTGGCAGAAGTTCAAGGGCCTGCCCGCCCCGGCTCCGCTCCAGGTCGCCGAGGCCAAGGACCCCGAGGCCAAGGAAGCCGCCTTCCAGGCCGCCCTGAAGGAGCTCGTGCTTCCCGGCGGCGAGGCCAAGGGCAAGGCCAAGAAGTCCGAGAAGAAGGCGGACAAGGCGGCCGAGAAGC
Organism: Nocardiopsis lucentensis DSM 44048; assembly: GCF_000341125.1. Lineage (GTDB taxonomy): Bacteria > Actinomycetota > Actinomycetes > Streptosporangiales > Streptosporangiaceae > Nocardiopsis > Nocardiopsis lucentensis. The sequence goes on from NZ_ANBC01000250.1 coordinate 5,021, forward strand.
CCGCCGAGGCCGCCGAGACGGAGAAGTCCGAGGGCGAGGCCTGACGTGCTGGAAGAGGCGCTTGAGCACCTCGTGAAGGGGATCGTTGCGAACTCCGACGATGTCCAGGTGCGGGCCAGGAGGCTCCGCAAGGGCAAAGTCCTGGAGGTCCGGGTCCACCCCGACGACCTTGGCAAGGTGATCGGCCGCAACGGCCGCACCGCCAAGGCCCTGCGGACCGTGATCGGTTCCCTCGCCGGGGGCCGCTACGTCCGCGTGGACCTGCTGGACCTGCACGAGGTGCGCTGACACGCCTCACGGGGCGCCGACCGGACCGGTCGGCGCCCCGCAGTCATGCCCGGGGTCCGTCCCGGGCGCCGTCGTCCCGGCCCCGCGGGGGCCGGGCTCCAGGGAGGGACGGAGCTCCATGCAGCTCGTTGTGGGCCGGATCGGCCGTGCGCACGGTGTGCGCGGTGACGTCGCGGTCGACGTGCGCACCGACGACCCGGCGGCACGCTTCGCCGTGGGCTCCGTGCTCGCCACCGACCCCGCCGACACGGGCCCCCTGCGCGTGGCCGCCACCCGTCGCCACAGCGGGAAGCTGCTCGTACGCTTCGAGGGCGTCAAGGACCGGGACGCGGCCGAGGAGCTGCGCGGCACCGTCCTGCTGGTGGACTCTGCCGACATCGCCCCGATCGACGACCCCGACGAGTTCCACGACCACGAACTCATCGACCTGGCCGTGGTGACCACCGACGGCGACCCCGTCGGCCGGGTGGAGGACGTGCTCCACCACGCGCAGGACGTCCTGGTCGTCGCCACCGCGGACGGGCGGGAGGTCCTCGTGCCGTTCGTGTCCGCCCTGGTCCCCGAGGTCGACGTGGCCGCGGGCCGACTCGTCATCGACCCGCCCGACGGCCTGCTCGACCTCGCCGAGTGAAGGGGCGCCCATGCGCATCGACATCATCAGCATCTTCCCCGACTACTTCGCCCCCCTGGACCTGTCGCTGATCGGCAAGGCGCGCACCGCCGGCCTGCTTGACGTCCGTGTCCACGATCTGCGGTCCTGGACCCACGATCGGCACAACACCGTCGACGACACGCCCTACGGCGGCGGCCCCGGCATGGTGATGAAACCCGAGCCGTGGGGTGAGGCGCTCGACGAGGTCGTGGGTGAGGGCCCCGCGCGGCTGATCCTGCCGACCCCGAGCGGGCGTCCGTTCCGCCAGGCCGACGCCGAGCGGCTCCCGGGGGGGGGGGNTGGTCTTCGGGTGCGGTCGCTACGAGGGGATCGACGCGCGCGTGGCGGTGGAGGCCGCGCGGAGGATGCCGGTCGAGGAGTTGAGCATCGGCGACTACGTGCTCAACGGAGGCGAGTCCGCCACGCTGGTGATGGTCGAGGCGATCACCCGTCTCCTGCCCGGTGTGCTCGGGAACACGGAGTCGGCGGTGCAGGACTCGTTCGCCTCGGGTGGGATGGAGCACCTCGTCGAGGGCCCCGTCTACACCAAGCCCGCCACGTGGCGCGATCAGGAGGTGCCGCCGGTGCTGCTGTCGGGCAACCACGGGGCCGTCGACCGCTGGCGCCGCGACCAGGCGCTGCGCAAGACCGCGCGCAACCGCCCCGACCTGGTGGCGGCCACCCCGGAGGAGAGCCTGGACCGGCGTGACCGGGAGGTTCTCGCCGAGGAGTCCGTTCGGGACGGCGGCCAACCTGTGGCAAACTAGGTGAGTTCCCCCCTGGTGATCGGCCGCATCCGCATGCCGGCGGTACGACGTCGGCCTCTGTGACGGTCACTCGGGCGGTTCGACAGTCAGACCCATGAGGGCCCTCGCCCGCGCACCCCTTCCCGGCCACGGCGCCGGGGACAGGACGCGGAGCGCTACCGATGAGGATTCGCGAGATGCACACCGCCATTCAGGAGCTCGAGAAGGCTCAGCTTCGCACCGACGTCCCGGAGTTCCGTCCCGGCGACACGCTCAACGTTCACGTGCGCGTGACCGAGGGCAACCGTACCCGTGTCCAGGTCTTCAAGGGCGTCGTCATCCGTCGCCAGGGCTCGGGCAACCGCGAGACCTTCACCATCCGCAAGGTGAGCTACGGCGTGGGCGTGGAGCGTACCTTCCCCATCCACACCCCGGCCGTCGAGAAGTACGAGGTCGCCGCCCGCGGCCGCGTGCGTCGCGCCAAGCTCTACTACCTGCGCGAACTGCGCGGCAAGGCTGCCCGCATCCGCGAGCGCCGCGAGCCCGTCACCAAGTAGTTCCGGACTCCCCGACGCGGCTCTCCCATAACCTCACCGCCTCCCGGAGGGCGGCGGTATAGGCTTCGGGCGATGAGCAAAGACGACAGGGACCGCGTCGAGGACGGGGCCCAGGACGAGGATTCCGCCCGACCCGGCCCGGAGGAGCACGGCTCCGACACTGGCTCCCGAGTGCACGAGCACCCGGGAGCCAGTGGCGTCTCCGCAGGCGACGGTCCGGAGCAGGAGAAGGGGGCGGACGACGAGATGGGCAAGTCCGAGAGCAGCGAGAAGCAGGGGTCGTTCTGGAAGGAACTCCCCATCCTGATCGTCATCGCCATCGTGTTGGCCTTCGTGATCAGGACCTGGGTCATGCAGGCCTTCTACATCCCCTCCGGCTCGATGGAGAACACCCTCCTCGTGGGTGACCGTGTGCTCGTCAACAAGGTCGTCTATGAGATCCGCGAGATCGAGCGCGGCGAAGTGGTCGTCTTCAACGGTGAGGACTCATGGGACGATCCCAGCAGCGTGCAGGTGCCCGAGCCGACCAACCCGATCTCCGGCGCGTTCACGTGGGTGCAGCAGCAACTGGGGGCGGCTCCGACCGGCAGGGAGTACATCAAGCGGGTGATCGCCCTGCCGGGCGACGTGGTCGAGTGCTGCGACGAGCAGAACCGTGTCATGGTCAACGGTGTGCCCCTGGACGAGGACTACCTCTTCCCGGGCAGTCTGGAGAGCCACACCGAGTTCGGCCCGATCGAGGTGCCGGAGGGGCATCTGTGGCTGATGGGTGACCACCGCGCGATCTCCGTCGACTCCCGGTCCCACCAGAACGACCCGGGCGGCGGCGCGGTCCCGATCGACCGTGTGGAGGGGCGCGCCTTCGTGATCATCTGGCCATTCGACCAGTTCGGTTCGCTGGGTGTCCCGGAGACCTTCGAGGAACTCAACACCGCGGACGACTGAGGGGCATCGCTTCCGGGGATGACGGTGTGCGACGTGCGGACGACGGAACGGCGTCCGCCGGGGGGCGCCCCGATGACCGATGGGTGAAGGAAATCCTTCCGACGGGGTACACAGGGGCGTTCCGTGACGCATGATGGGTTCCAGGTCGTCCTCACGTCGTCCGTTCGTGGATTCGCCGCTCCGGTGGGAACAAGCCGGGGGCCGGCGGTGTCCATCGGACAGGGGGTCGAAAACGACCGGAGAGTGCGACGAAAGCGAGCGCGTGGATGAGTTCTGAGGACCTGGAGAAGTACGAGGCCGAGATGGAGCTCCAGCTCTATCGCGAGTACCGGGACGTCGTCGGGCTGTTCAGCTACGTGGTGGAGACCGAGCGTCGGTTCTACCTCACCAACCACGTCGACCTCCAGCCGCGTTCCACCGAGAACGGGGAGATGTACTTCGAAGTCGTGATGGAGGATGCCTGGGTCTGGGACATGTACCGGCCCGCCAGGTTCGTCCGCAACGTGCGTGTGGTGACGTTCAAGGACGTCAACGTCGAAGAGATCACCAAGGCCGACTTGGAGGTGCCTCCGACGGAGGGCGGTACGTCCTGACCCCTTGAGCCGGTGGCGGACCCGACCGCCACCGGGTTATCCACAGCTGGACGACGACCCCTGGCGCGCCGCCCGCCGATCACCGACCGTGGTAGCGGGAGGTGGTCGGTGATGGACGAGTGGGCCGTGTACCGCCGTGCGCTGGGTGGGCGCGGCGAAGATCTGGCGGTGGTCTTCCTCGAGCGGGCCGGGATGCGGGTACTCGACCGCAACTGGCGCGTCCCGGGCGGGGAGATCGACATCGTCGCCAGGGACGGCCCCGCGCTGGTCGTCGTCGAGGTCAAAACACGCACCTCAGTCCGCTTCGGTCACCCGATCGACGCGCTCACCCCGGCCAGACGGCACCGCCTGCGCGGACTCGGCGCGGCCTGGGCGGCCCGGCACCGGACGCCCGCCCGGCCGTTGCGCGTCGACGGGGTCGGCGTCCTGGTGTCCGGCGGCCGTGTGTTCGTCTCCCACGAACGGGGGATGGGCTGATGTCGTTCGGACGCGCCCACTGCGTCACCCTGGTCGGAGTCCAGGGGCACGTCGTGGAGGTGGAGGTCCACCTGGGCGGCGGCAACCCCGGGGTGACCCTGGTCGGGCTGCCCGACGCCGCCCTCCGGGAGGCACGCGACCGTATCCGGGCGGCCGTGGTCAACAGCGGGGAGCGCTGGCCCAGCGGCCAGATCACCATCAGCCTCTCCCCGGCCAGCCTGCCCAAGTCCGGGAGCCTCTTCGATCTCGCCATCGCCGGCGCCGTCCTGGCGGCCTCGGGCGAGGTGCCGATGGACCGTCTGGCCGACACCGTCCTCCTCGCCGAGTTGGGCCTGGACGGGCGCGCCCGTCCCGTACGCGGGGTGCTCCCCGCCGTGGTCGCGGCGGTCGACCGAGGCCATGATCGCTTCGTCGTCGCGCGAGGCAACGCCGACGAGGCCCGGCTCGTGCCCGGTGTCGAGGTGCGGGCGGTGGACGCGCTGGCCGACGTGTGCCACTGGCTGCGCGGCGGCGATCCGCTCGAGGAACCCGACGAACCGCGCGGTGCGTCCGTGAACACCGCGGAGGGCCCCGGGGTGGACCTGGCCGACGTGCTCGGACAGCCGGTGGCGCGCGGGGCGGTGGAGATCGCGGCAGCCGGAGGGCACAACCTCATGATGCTGGGTCCGCCGGGGACGGGGAAGAGCCTGCTGGCCGAACGGCTGCCCACGGTGCTGCCCCGGCTCACCCCGGCCGAGGCGCTGGAGGCGACGGCGATCCACTCGGTGGNGCGAGGGGCGCCGCTGATCACCTCCCCGCCCTTCGCCGCACCGCACCACTCCGCCAGCCGCGCCGCGATCATCGGAGGCGGCAGCGGGCACCCCACACCCGGTTGGGCCTCCAAGGCCCATCACGGCGTGCTCTTCGTGGATGAGGCCCCCCAGTTCAGCCGAGGCGTCCTGGATTCGCTGCGCGAACCCCTGGAACGGGGCGAGGTCGTCCTGGCCAGGGCCGCGGCCACGGTGGTCCTGCCTGCCCGCTTCCAGCTCGTGATGGCGGCCAATCCGTGCCCCTGTGCCAAACCCGGCTCCCTGTGCACCTGCCCGCCGGGCGAGCGCCGCAGATACATGTCGCGGCTCTCCGGCCCCCTGCTCGACCGGGTCGACCTCAAGGTGGAGCTCCAGCCCGTGGCACGGGCCGAACTCCTCGCGGACCGGGCGTTCGCCGAATCCTCGGCGGTCGTGGCGGCGCGGGTGGAGAAGGCACGGGCCCGTGCGGCGGCACGGCTGTCGCACACACCGTGGACCACCAACGCACAGATCCCGGGGGCGCGGCTCCGCCGGGAGTTCCCGGTGGACCCGGCCGCGCTGCGGGTGCTCGGCGGGGCCATGGACCGGGGCCAGATCAGTGCCCGGGGCGTCGACCGCGCGTTGCGGGTCGCCTGGACCCTGGCCGACCTCGCAGATCGGGACCGTCCCGGTGAGGAGGAGACCGCCTACGCCTTCGCGCTCTGGTCGGGGCGCGCGTGGTGACGCGGCCTTCGGGCCTGGGACCGGGGAGACGGGTGGAGGGGCGCTGTCACGGGCCGCCACGTGAAGACGGAGCCGGGACAGGGCGTGGACGTGAGCGCGGCGACGTGGTGGGGAGCGGAACGGGCGTGCCGGAAGCCGGAAGGCACACGAGTGAACGGACGTGCGGATTCGAGGACCCGGCCACGCGGCGATGTGGTGGGGAAGGGGGAGCCGGTGATCGGACGGGACGGTGAGGGGGAGGCGGACGCCCGGGCGCGGGCCTGCCTGACGGCCGTGGTGCCGCCGGGGGACCCGTGGGTGGGGGAGATGCTCGCCGACCACGGTGCGGACCGGGTGTGGGCGGAGCTGACGGCGGGCGCGCCACCGCCGACCGTATCGAGCGCCGTCGA
>NZ_ANBC01000251.1 GCF_000341125.1 Nocardiopsis lucentensis DSM 44048
TGGACGCCGACGCCCTGCTGAGCGCGTCGGCCGAGGCCGGGATCCGGCTCGTGGTGCCGGGTGATCCGGAGTGGCCGGGCCGGCTCGAGGCCCTGGACCTGCCGGGCGGTGGTCGATCGCACGGCCTGTGGGTACGCGGCCGGGGCGACCTGCGCAACCTGTGCCTGCGCTCGGTGGCCGTCGTGGGCGCACGGGCCGCGACCGCCTACGGGGAGCACGTCGCCTCGGAGCTCTCCTACGACCTGGCCGCGCGTTCGGTCGTGGTGGTCTCCGGGGGCGCGTACGGCATCGATGGAGCGGCGCACCGGGCCGCACGCGCGGTGGGCGACACCGTGGTCGTGCTGGCCTGCGGACTGGACGTGGACTACCCGAAGGGGCACGCGGGCCTGTTCGCGGACGTGGCCAGAAGCGGTGTCCTGGTGAGTGAGCGGCCCGTGGGGGCCGCGCCCCGCGCCCCCGACTTCCTGGTGCGCAACCGGCTGATCGCGGCGCTCACACCAGGAACCGTGGTCGTGGAGGCCGGGCGGCGCAGTGGGGCGTTGAACACCGCCTCGCACGCGGTGGAGATGCACCGAACGCTCATGGCGGTACCGGGTCCGGTGACGTCGGCGATGTCGGTGGGGTGCCACATCCTGCTCCGTGACTGGCAGGCGGGCTGCGTCACCTGTGCCGACGACGTGGTCGCCCAGGTGGTGCCCCTGGACGACGAACCCCCGGGGCCCGGGCCGCTGCGGGTGGCGGCCGACCTCGACCCCGAGACGGCACGGGTGCTGGAGGCCGTGCCACGGGCCGGGGCGGGGACCGCGACGATCGCCGCGCACAGCGGAGCCACCCTGGGGCAGGCCATGCGGTCCCTGGGACTGCTCGCGGCCGCGGGGTACGTGGAGCGCTGTGCCACCGGCTGGCGGATTCCGAGGTGAGGGGAACCCGTTCGCCGCCGAGTACGGAGGCCGTCGGGTACAGCGCCGGTTCCGTCGTCGGGGGTGGTCGGGGATGGAGGAGTGCGGAACGGACGGGCCGGTTCTATCCCGGGGCGGATCGGGGCGGGGCTCGCCGAGGCGGTGGCGCGGCCCCGGCACGGAGCGGTTCGGCTGCCTGACGCGGTGCGGCGGTCGGAGCCGGTATCGGCCGTGGCGTTGATGCG
>NZ_ANBC01000252.1 GCF_000341125.1 Nocardiopsis lucentensis DSM 44048
CCGTCGCAGCGGTGAGGGTACGGTCAATGTCATGGCTTCCACGTACAGCGATGCCCTCCTGGCCGACGGTCCCCTCCTGTTCGTGTCCGGACAGACCCCGCAGGCGCCCGACGGGAGTGTCGCCGGGGACGTGACGGGTCAGACCCGCCAGATCTTCCGGAACATCGAGGCCGTCCTCGCCCGGCATGGCGCCGACCTCACCCACGTGGTGAAGCTCACCTACTACCTGCGCCACATCGCCGACCTCGACGAGTTCCGACCCGCGCTCCTGTCCTGCCTCCCCGGGGACCACCGCCCGGCCGCGACCCTGGTGGAGGTCAGCGGTCTGATCAACCCGAGTTACCTGCTGGAGATCGACGCCGTCGCCTGCCCGCCCCGGGGGTGAGCGTGCTGGAACCCTTCGCCGCCCATCTGTCCGGCGAGCTCGGCCGGTCGCCGCACACGGTGCGCGGCTACCTCGCCGACCTGCGCTCGCTCCTGGCACATCTGGAGGAGACCGGGCACGAGGTGGCGGAACTGGACGTGCCGCTGGTGCGCGCCTGGCTCTCGCGCGCCCGCGACGCCGGGGCGAGCCGGGCCACGGTCGCGCGTCGGGTGGCCGCCGTGCGGGCCTTCACGCGGTTCCTGCACCGCGAGGGCGTCCTGGCCACCGATCCGGGGCCACGCCTGGCCAGCCCCGCCCAGCGCAGGTCGCTGCCGACGGTGCTGGACGAGCGCCAGGCCGCCGAGGCGCTCTCCGGCGCGTCCGCCGAGTCTCCGGTCGAGCTGCGCCGCCACGCCGTGGTGGAGACGCTCTACGCCACGGGCGTGCGGGTGGCCGAGTTGTGCGCACTGGATCTGGACGACGTGGACCGGGAACGGAACACGGTGCGCGTGGTGGGCAAGGGGAACAAGGAGCGCACGGTACCGGTGGGAGCGCCCGCCCTGGACGCGCTGGACGCCTGGCTCGCCGCGGGGCGGCCTGAGTGGGCCACTCAGGCCAGCGGCGCGGCGGTGTTCCTCGGGGCCCGAGGCGGTCGCCTGGGGGTGCGTCAGGCCAGGGAGGACGTCCACGCCCACCTGCGCGCCGCCGGGGTGGACGGCGGTCCGCACGGTCTGCGGCACAGCGCCGCCACCCATCTGCTCAACGGCGGCGCCGACCTGCGTAGCGTGCAGGAGTTCCTCGGCCACGCCAGTCCCCGCAGCACCCAGGTGTACACGCACGTGTCCGTGGACCGGCTCCGCGACACCTACCGACGGGCCCACCCCCGCGCCTGACTACTCTTCGGCGCTCCTCTCCGCTTCGGGGGCGGCGAGTCGTCGACGGAAGACCAGGGCAGTCACCCCGACCGCCCCGGCGATCGTCGTCGGCACCGCCACCAGGATCGCCGTCGCGATGCGTGCGCGTCGGAGGCGCTCACACGTGTCCTCCTCGCGCGCCCACCATTCCGACGTGATGCCGTCGTCGTTCTCGTCATACACGGAGTTGCTTCCCAGGGCGCTGACGCAGGCGACTTTTCCGTCGGCCTCGGTCACCAGGTCGGGGGGCCACAAGAGGAGGCACAGGACGGTTCCGGAGCCGATGGCGGACAGGAACAGACTGATGAGGATCACGTACTGTGTTCGACGGCGGTGGAGGGCGGAACGAGCCGTGTTCGTGGGTGCGCTGGCCCCGGATTCTTCACCGCTCATGTGTCAGAGTTCCGTGGTTTCACGATGCGATGGCGACTTGGTCATCGTCCGGCCATTTCATCATTTCTTCGTGGCGTTCAGTACGGGTGTCGATGGACTGCCATGTCGTGGTGGTCTCCGCTGTGGCACCAGGGTTGTCCTCCACACCGGATGGGTTGAGGATGATCTCATGGACTCCTGTGGCCACTCTTCGCTTGTCTTCGCTGGTTTCACGGGGGAAGGTTGAGGTGTCGTCTGTCCGCGTCGTGCTCGTAGAACCCATCGGCCTCTTCGTCGAAATCCTCGATGCAGGGGCGGAAGACAACGGGGAAGGATTCGGCGACCACCGGATTGATCTCGGCGAACCGTATCTTCGGGTCTGTGGGATTTCCGGGGTTACCGTTCATGGTCTCCCGGGTCAAGGGAGCCCGCGCCCTGGAGCCAGGCCGCGTTGGTTCCTTTTCCCGGATGCCGTCGTTCCCGGAATCACAGCGGTGCGCCGAGGGGCAGCAGCCGGACCTCCCCGCGGCCGAGCAGGGACAACGGGTCCAGATGGGTGGCGCCTTCGAGCAGGCCCCAGTGCAGGCAGGGGCGGTCGGCGCAGTGCGTCGGCCCGGCCGCGAGCGTTCCGATCACCTGTCCGGCCTCGACCGGCTCGCCCCGGGCGAGTGCGGACTCCACCGGCAGGTAGGTGGTGCGCAGGTCGCCGTGGGCCACGCTGACCAGGGGCGTTCCCGCCACGGGGCCGACGAAGTGCACCCTTCCGGGGCCGGCCGCGTACACCTCGTCCCCCGGTTCGGCGGCGAGGTCGACGCCCAGGTGGCCGGGGAGCCAGCGCTGCGCCGGTGGGTCGAATCCGTGCAGGACCGTCACCGGCGCGGCCAGGGGCCAGCGCCAGGCGGCCCGCGCGGTGGTTCGGTCCGGGGTGAGGGGGAACAGCAGAAGGGAGAAGGCCAGCAGCAGACGGATGAGACGGCGAGGGCTCATGCGTCAAGGGTCCGGTGAACGGGGGTGGTGTGCCAGGGGTCGGGGGAATCTGTGGACAACCCGCCCACAGGGGGTGGTGCCCCCTGGACACAGCGCAGGTCCTGTGTATCCCCGACGGAGGATAGAATCGTCTGCGGCCCATCGGGCCAACCACAATTCGCACGTCCACACGCCTCCCCCCGGGAGGGGCCGCACCCACGGTCCACACCGCTTCGGCGGAGTGGCGGTACGGCCGGGGCGTCAGGCACAACCGACGGCGGAGTTCGTCTCCGCCACCGCAAGGAGGACCAGGTCATGGCCACAGTCGTGACGATCCGCCAGCTCCTGGAGAGCGGCGTCCACTTCGGGCACCAGACCCGCCGCTGGAACCCGAAGATGAAGCGCTTCATCTTCACCGAGCGCAACGGCATCTACATCATCGACCTCCAGAAGTCGCTGGCCTACATCGACCGGGCCTACGAGTTCGTCAAGCAGACGGTCGCCCACGGCGGCACCATCCTGTTCGTCGGCACCAAGAAGCAGGCCCAGGAGGCCATCGACGAGCAGGCCCGCCGCGTCGGCATGCCCTTCGTCAACCAGCGCTGGCTGGGCGGCATGCTCACCAACTTCTCCACCGTTCACAAGCGGCTCCAGCGCCTCAAGGAGCTGGAGGAGATCGACTTCGACGACGTCGCCGGCTCCTCGCTCACCAAGAAGGAGCTCCTCAACCTCCGCCGCGAGAAGGAGAAGCTGGAGCGCACCCTCGGTGGTATCCGCGACATGTCCCGCGTGCCCAGCGCCGTGTGGATCGTGGACACCAAGAAGGAGCACATCGCGATCAGCGAGGCCCGGAAGCTGAACATCCCGGTCGTCGCGATCCTGGACACCAACTGCGACCCCGACGAGGTCGACTACCCGATCCCGGGTAACGACGACGCCATCCGCAGCGTCAGCCTGCTCACCCGCGTCGTCGCCGACGCCGTCGCCGACGGTCTGCTGGCCCGCTCCGGTGCCTCCGGCGCCGAGGCCGCCGGTGAGGAGAAGGCCGCCGAGGAGCCCCTGGCCGAGTGGGAGCGCGAGCTCCTGGAGGGCAAGGGCGAGGCCGCCTCCACCGAGGCCGCCGCTCCCGCCGCGGAGACCCCGGCTGAGGCCCCGGCTGAGGCCGCCGCCGAGGCTCCGGCCGAGGCCGCCGCCGACAAGCCCGCTGAGGAGACCCCGGCCCCCGAGGCCTCCGCCGAGTAGGCACCGGGTCATCCCACCCCGCCGCCCCACCGACGCCGGTGGGGCGGCTCACGCGGGTCCGCGGGTGCCGCCCCGTGGCCCCAGACCACCGACGCTCCACTCCAAGGGAATCCGAGAACAGTCATGGCGAACTTCACCGCCGCGGACGTCAAGAAGCTGCGCGACATGACCGGCTCCGGCATGATGGCCTGCAAGAAGGCCCTCACCGAGGCCGAGGGCGACTTCGACAAGGCCGTCGAGGCCCTGCGCATCAAGGGTGCGAAGAAGCAGGCTGAGCGCGGCGAGCGCACCGCCGCCCAGGGCATGGTCGTCCTCAAGCAGGAGGGCGAGGGCAAGGCCACCCTGATCGAGCTCAACTGCGAGACCGACTTCGTCGCCAAGAACGAGCAGTTCATCGCGCTCGCCAACGAGGTCGCCGACTTCGTCGTCAACTCTGACAGCGATGACCTCGCCACCGTCGCCGCCGCCGAGATCGAGCCGGGCAAGACGCTCCAGGCCTTCATCGAGGAGAAGGGCGCGGTCATCGGCGAGAAGCTGGAGCTTCGCCGCATCGCCAAGTTCGAGGGCGCCTACGTCGCCAGCTACCTGCACAAGTCCGACCCCGACCTGCCGCCCACCATGGGTGTCCTGGTCGAGCTGGACAAGGCCGACGCCGAGGTGGGCAAGGACGTCGCCCAGCAGATCGCCGCTCTGGCTCCGCAGTACGTCGGCAAGGACGACGTCCCGGCCGACGTGGTGGAGAAGGAGCGCAGCATCGCTGAGCAGACCACCCGCGAGGAGGGCAAGCCCGAGCAGGCGATCCCCAAGATCGTGGAGGGCCGTCTGAACGGCTTCTTCAAGGAGGTCACCCTCCTCGGCCAGCCGTTCGTCAAGGAGAACAAGAAGACGGTCCAGAAGGTCGTCGACGAGGCCGGCGTGACCGTCAAGCGCTTCGTCCGCTTCAAGGTCGGCCAAGCCTAGGGATTTTGACATGATGGAGGTGCCGGGGAGAGTGCTCCCCGGCACCTTCGGCGGATATGGGCGGGTTCAAACGCGTGAGCACCCCGTCCGTCCGCAGCAGGAGCACTCGGGGGACCCTGTGCCGCTCGGGAACAACAAGGGAGGCCACAGGCCGTGTCGGAGAACAAAGCGATGAGCACCGAGACCGCCATGCACGATTCCGGGTGGAAGCGTGTGATGCTCAAACTCTCCGGAGAGGCCTTCGCCGGTGGCGGCGGCCTGGGTATCGACCCCGAGGTCGTCCAGTACGTCGCGGAGTCCATCGCCGAGGCCGTCTCCGAGGGCATCCAGGTCGCCGTCGTGGTCGGCGGCGGCAACATGTTCCGCGGCGCGCAGCTCACCGAGGGCGGCATCGAGCGGGGCCGGGCCGACTACATGGGCATGCTCGGCACGGTGATCAACTGCCTCGCACTCCAGGACTTCCTGGAGCGCCTCGGTGTGGACACGCGCGTGCAGACCGCGATCCACATGAGCCAGGTCGCCGAGGCCTACATCCCGCGCCGTGCCGTCCGCCACCTGGAGAAGGGCCGTGTGGTCATCTTCGGCGCGGGTCTGGGCGCGCCGTTCTTCTCCACCGACACCACCGCCGCCCAGCGCGCGCTGGAGATCGGGGCGCAGGCGGTCCTCAAGGGCACCCAGGTCGACGGGGTCTACGACTCCGACCCGCAGCGCAACCCGGACGCGGTCAAGTTCGACAAGCTCAACTACAACGAGGTCCTCACCCGCGGCCTCAAGGTCATGGACGCCACGGCCGTCAGCCTGTGCATGGACAACGGGCTGCCCATCGTCGTGTTCGACCTGATGAGCCAGGGCAACATCCTGCGCGCCGTTCGCGGTGAGAAGATCGGCACCATCGTCGGACCGGCCTCCGCCTGAGGCGGGTGCGCCACCCCAGTAAGCCACGAACACCAGAGTCGATTCCGGGAGCGCTGACAATGATCGAAGAGACCCTCCTCGAGGCCGAGGAGAAGATGGAGAAGGCCGTCGCGGTCGCCAAGGAGGACTTCTCCACGATCCGCACGGGTCGTCCCACGCCCGCGACCTTCAACAAGATCACCGTGGAGTACTACGGTGCCAGGACGCCGATCAACCAGCTGGCCTCGTTCTCGGTTCCCGAACCGCGCATGGTGGTCATCTCGCCGTTCGACGTCAACGCGCGGACCGAGATCATCAACGCCATCCGCAACAGCGACCTGGGCGTGAACCCGTCCGACGACGGTCAGGTCATCCGCGTGGTGTTCCCGGACCTGTCCGAGGAGCGCCGCAAGGAGTACGTGAAGGTGGCTCGGACCAAGGCCGAGGACAGCAAGGTCTCGATCCGCAACATCCGCCGGCACGCCAAGGACGCGTTCGAGAAGGGCGTCAAGGCGGGCGAGCTCGGTGAGGACGAGGCGCACCGCGCCCAGGCCGAACTGGACAAGCTCTCCCACACGTACGTCGCGTCGATCGACGAGCTGCTCAAGCACAAGGAAGCGGAACTGCTCGAGGTTTAGTGGTGACCACTCCTTCCAGCGGCTCCGGAGGCGACGACCTCTCGCCGGAGCACAGACCCGACGAGGGATCGCCCGCCGATGAGGCCGCCGGGCAGCGCTTCGTGCTGCACAAGCCGGGAGGTGAGCCGGTGAAGACCGGTCGCAACCTCCCGGTGGCCATCGCGAGCGGGTGCGTCCTGGGCGCACTCGTCTTCTTCTCGATCTTCCCCCTGCCCCAGCTGTTCACGATCATCACCTCGCTCGGGGTGCTGATCGGTCTGCGCGAGGTCAACCGGGCGTTCGCCGGGAAGGGCATGACCCTGGCCGTGGCGCCGATGGCCGTCGGCGGCGTGGCCATGCAGGTCTGCGCGTACTTCGGCGGCGCCGACTGGTTGGCCGGGGCGACGGCGCTCACCGCCATCGCCCTGCTCGTGTGGCGGCTGCGCGGCGGCGCGGAGGGGTTCGTCGCCGACGTGTCGGCGAACCTGTTCACCCTGGTCTACCTGCCGTTCCTGCTCGGCACGTGGCAGCTGCTCATCTCCCACCCGGAGGACGGGCAGTTCCGCCTGGTGACGTTCATCGTGGTGACCATCTCCAGTGACATCGGCGGGTACTTCGCCGGGATCCTGCTCGGTCGGCACAAGATGGCACCGGTGATCAGCCCGAACAAGACGTGGGAGGGCTTCGGCGGCTCGGTCGTCGGTTGCGCGCTGGCCGGTGCCCTGTGCGTCGTCCTGATGCTGGACGGGCCCTGGTGGGTCGGTGTGCTGTTGGGGCTGGCGGTCGTGCTCGCGGCCACGGTGGGCGACCTCATCGAGTCGCTCTTCAAGCGCGACCTCGGCGTCAAGGACATGGGCAGCTTCATGCCGGGGCACGGCGGACTGATGGACCGCCTGGACTCCCTGCTCATCGCGGGGCCCGTGGTGTGGGTGGTGCTGAGCCTGCTGCTCTGACGGGGGCGCCGCGTCCGGGCCGGGCCCCGGCCGCCGGTGGCGCCCCCCCCAGGGGCGGCGCGGGCCGCGCCGGGGCGGATACGCTCGTTGCGTGGATGAACCGTTGATCGATCGCATGCGCTCCTACGGCGAGACCGTCTTCGCGGAGATGACCCGCCTGGCCGTCGAGACCGAATCCGTCAACCTCGGCCAGGGGTTCCCCGACACCGACGGGCCGCGCTCCCTCCTGGAAGCGGCCACCGGGCACATCCTGGACGGGGTGAACCAGTACCCGCCGGGCTCCGGCCGCCCCGAGCTGCGCCGGGCGGTGAGCCGGTACCGCGCTCGCCACTACGGCATCGAACTCGACCCCGACTCCGAGGTCTACGTGACCGTCGGAGCCACCGCCGGGATCGCCGCGTCACTGCTCGCCCTGGTGGAGCGGGGCGACGAGGTGGTCGTCTTCGAGCCGATGTACGACTCCTACGCCGCGATGATCTCCCTGGCCGGGGGTGTGCGCCGACCGGTGGCCCTGCGGCCGGACCCTGAGCGGGGCGCGTTCACCTTCGACCCCGACGAACTACGCGCCGCGGTGGGCCCGCGCACCCGCGTGATCATCGTGAACACACCGCACAACCCGACGGGGACGGTGTTCACGGCGGAGGAGCTCGAGACGATCGCCCAGGTGTGCCGTGAGCACGACCTGCTCGCCCTCACCGACGAGGTGTACGAGTTCCTCACCTTCGACGGGCTGCCGCACGTGCCCCTGGCGACTCTGCCGGGGATGCGCGAGCGAACCCTGTCGGTGTCCTCGGTGGGCAAGATGTTCGCCGTCACCGCGTGGAAGACCGGCTGGGTCATGGGTCCGGAGCCGCTGGTGCGCGCCGTGCGCACGGTGAACCAGTTCCTGACCTTCTCCGCCAACGGCGCGCTCCAACTGGCGATCGCCGACGCCATCGACCACGAAGGGGCCTGGATCGAGTCCCAGCGCGCCTCCCTCCAGGCCAAACGCGACCGGCTGGCCGCGGGTCTGGTCAGAGCCGGGTTCGACGTGTATCCGTGCGAGGGCACGTACTTCCTCATGGCCGACATCAGGCCTCTGGGCCACGGCGACGGGCTGACCGTGGCCCGGGCCCTGCCACGTGAGGCCGGGGTGGCGGCGGTGCCCGCCCAGGTCTTCTACGACCACGAGGAGGAGGGCTCGCACCTGCTGCGGTTCGCGTTCTGCAAGCGGGACGAGGTGCTGGACGAGGCCGTGGACCGCCTGACCTCCTGGCGCAAGGGCGACGCTTAGGTCCTGCGGCCGCCCGAACCCGGGCCGAGGCGGAGTGGAGGTCCGAACCGGGCGCGGGTGGGATGCTTCACGTGGGGGCTGTGCAGCAGGCGTCCGTCGAGGGCGTCCACCCCGCTCGCGAAGCGCCGCCCCGGGCGGTGGCTCCCTCCGCCCGGCGGTCCTCGTTCAGGAGCGTCAGGAGCAGGCGGGGACAGCGGAAGGTCGCGCCGTCGTCGGTGTCGAGCAGGTGGAGTGACGTGAGGTGGTCGAGCAGGTCCTCGGTCTCCCGGAGGGGCATCCCGGCCAGTTCGGCCACCTCCTCCGCACCGAAACCCCGGGGACCCAGGGTCGAGACCGCGCGTAGGACACCCGCCTCGGTGTCCGTGGTCGGGGTGAGGGCGGATTGCAAGGACGCGCGTACCGAGAGCGCGCCGAACCGGAGCTCGTCCAGCAGGTTCCGCTCGTCCGCGAGCCGGTCGCGCAGCCACCGCAGGGGCCGGTGGCCGGCGGCGGCGAGCCGGGCTCCGACGGTTCGGAGAGCGAGCGGCAGTCCCTCGCACAGGTGGGCGAGGGCTTCGGCCTCCTCGGGTTCGGCCTCCACCCGCCGGGTGCCGATGCTCTCGGCGAGTAAGGAGTGGGAGTCGGACGGGGACAGCGCCCCCAGGGGGAGGCGGACGGCACCCGAGAGTTCCGCCAGGGCGACGCGGCTGGTGATGATCATGCCGTTGCCCGGACCGGACGGGAGCAGCGGTTCCACCCGATCGGCGGACGGGACACCGTCGAGGACGATGAGGACCCGGCGGTCGGCCGTGGCCCGTTGGAAGGACTCGACCAGTCGGTGGGGCTCGCGGGGGACGTCGTCCTCGGGGACGTCGAGGGAGCGGAGGAAACAGGAGAGGACGGAGGCGGGGGGCGGATCCCCGCCCAGGTCGGCGTACAGCGTGCCGCCGGGGTAGGCGGGGGCGAGCTCGTGCGCGGCGGCCACGGCCAGGGCGGTCTTGCCGACGCCGGGACGTCCGGTGACGCACACGGCCTGGACCGCGTCGGAGGCGTCGGGGGTGAGCGCGTGCCGGATCGCGTCCAGCTCCGCCCCGCGCCCGATGAGGCGGCACGCCCCGCTGGGCAGCACCCGCGGCACGTGCCGGGGGCGGGAGCCCGAGCGGCCGGGCTCCGCGTCGTGTCGGGTGATGCGCTGGTGGAGTCGCCGAAGGTCGGGGCCCAGGGGGTGACCGAGGACGTCCTCGAAGGTCTTGAGGCCGTCGTGGTAGACGTCGATGGCCTCGGCGCGCCGACCGGAGCGGTGGAGGGCGAGCATGAGTTGGCCGCGCAGACGTTCGTTGAGGGGATCCTCCCGGACGAGGGGGCTGAGCTCCACCGCGAGCGCGTCGTGCCAGCCGAGCTCCAACTCGACGTCGACGCGTTCCATGACCGCGGTGTCGCGCAGGTCGCTGAGGCGGAGGGCCTCGGCCTCCAGGGTGCCGGTCCGCACGTCCGCCAGCGCGTGGGGGCCGCGCCACAGCCGGTCCGCCTGGCGGTAGAGACTGGCTGGCCGATGGGGTTCCCCGCGACCGGCGGCGGCGCGTGCCTCCGCCAGACGTCGTTCGAACGTCCAGGCGTCCACGTCCACGGACTCGACCCGCACCGTGTACCCGGTGTCGGCGGTCTCGATGACGTCACCGAGTTTGGACAGACGCCGTCGGAGCCCGCTCACCAGGATCTGGATCTGTTTGCGTGCCGTGCCCACGGGCATCTCGCCCCACACCTCGTCCACGAGGGTGTCGACCGGGACGACCCGTCCGGCGTTGACCAACAGCACTGCGAGGACGACGGCTGAATTGCCCTGGGGGATCTTGATCCATGTGTCGGGGTCCTCATAGCCGAGGGGACCCAGGATCACGAAGGGCACATCAGCCTCCCACGAGTAGCCAGAGAACGACGCAAGTTACTTAATGTCGTCATACGTTCACTATGGGAATGGTATTGGGTGCCAACATCGGTGTCCATTTTCCCCATGGCCACATCGGGCCAACGGCCCACGGGTGCGGTGTCGTCCCAGCTAGCGGCTCGCGGCCTTCGCCCGGGACCGTGCGGCCAGGCCGACGACGACCGCGCAGGCGAGGAGGACGAAGGTCGTGTTCTCGGCCGCCGAGATACCGCTTCGCCACGACTCGAGGGGGCGCCGTGCCAGTTCCGCCACGACCACCAGGGCCAGCACCAGCGCTGTGACCGGCCGGCGCCGGGACAGGAAACCGGTGGTCCCGGCGATCACGCCGCCGGCCACCGCGATGGCGAGCGTCAGCCACAGCGTCGCACTGGCCATCGGCGGGGCGGGGCCGNACCGGACGCCACGTCCGCGTGCAGCCATGTGTGCACGTCGTGGGTGACGAACGCGGTCGCCATGAAGACCGCTCCCCACGTGTTCGCCCGGCCGACTGAGACGGACTCCAGCCGACCGAGCGCGAACGGAACCCAGAACCAGGCCACCAGGCTGTTGGCCACCCCGCCCGCGTACTGGGCGGTCGCGCTCCACACCGTGTGGTCGACCAGGCCGTCGGGCGCGACCCTGTTGCTGGTCGCGGACAGGAAGCCCACGAGGAGGCCGCTCAGGACCGTGACCGCGAGTGGGACCGCTCGTTCACGCATGGGCTCCCTGTCTTCGTTGGACTCGACCGTGACGGGTGGTGTCGGGGCGCCCCTCCCCGCACGGTTCCGGCGCCGGGGGCACCCCTCGCCCCCGGCGCCGACCGACGGGCCGCCCCGGTTACCGCTGGGGCTCGAACCACACCGCGCCGAGCGGAGGCAGCGTCACCTCCGCCGAGAACGGCTGGGGGGG
>NZ_ANBC01000253.1 GCF_000341125.1 Nocardiopsis lucentensis DSM 44048
ACGTGGGTCGCAGCGGGGTACCCGGAACCACCGAACCTCGGATCGTCGGAGTTGAGCACGCAGTTCCACCGTCCTTCGACCGGCAGACCCGCCCGCCATCCCGGGCGGGGCACCGGCGAGAAGTTCACCGCGCAGGCCAGCACCGACCCGTCCTCGCCGTACCGCAGGTACGACAGCGTGTTTCCCTCGCGGTCACCGCCGTCCAGCCACCGGAACCCCGCCGGATCGGTGTCCAGCGACCACAGGGCCGACCGCGGCCGGTAGGCGTCGTTGAGCGCCCTGACCAACCGCTGCACCCCCGCGTGGTGGTCGAACTGGAGCAGCCACCACGGCACCCCGGACTCGTGCGACCACTCGTCCCCCTGGGCGAGCTCCCCGCCCATGAACAGCAGCTGCTTGCCCGGGTGCGACCACATGTACCCCAGCAGCGCGCGCACGGTCGCCGTCCGCTGCCACTCGTCTCCCGGAACCTTGTTGAGCAGGGACCGCTTGCCGTGTACGACCTCGTCGTGCGACAGCGGGAGCACGTAGTTCTCGCTGTAGGCGTACACCATCGAGAACGTGACCTCGTCGTGGTGGTACTGCCGGTGGACCGGTTCCTTCTTGACGTACTCCAGGGTGTCGTGCATCCACCCCATGTTCCACTTGAGTCCGAAGCCGAGCCCCCCGTGGTCCACCGGCCGGGTCACGCCCGGGTAGGCCGTCGACTCCTCCGCGATCATCATCGCGCCCGGGTTGCGGCGGTAGACGGTCGTGTTCAGCTCCTTGAGGAAGTCGATCGCCTCCAGGTTCTCCCTCCCGCCGAACACGTTGGGCTCCCACTGGCCGGAGTCGCGTGAGTAGTCCAGGTAGATCATCGACGCCACCGCGTCCACCCGCAGTCCGTCGACGTGGAACTCCTCCAACCAGTACAGGGCGTTGGCGATGAGGAAGTTGCGTACCTCCGTGCGCCCGTAGTTGAAGATCAGCGTCCCCCAGTCGGGGTGCTCCCCCCGGCGCGGGTCCGGGTGCTCGTACAGCGCGCTGCCGTCGAACCGCACCAGCGCCCACTCGTCCCTGGGGAAGTGCGCGGGGACCCAGTCCAACAGCACGCCCACCCCGGCCCGGTGCAGCGCGTCCACCAGGTACCGGAACTCGTCCGGTGACCCGAAGCGCGGCGTGGGCGCGTAGTAGGAGGTCACCTGGTACCCCCAGGACCCGTCGAACGGGTACCCGGCGACCGGCATGAACTCCACATGCGTGAAGCCCAGTTCGGTGACGTACTCGACCAGTTGCTCCGCCAGTTCGACATAGCCCAGACCCGGCCGCCACGACCCCAGGTGCACCTCGTACACGCTCATCGGAGCGCGGTGCGGCTCCACGCCCTTGCGTTCGGCCATCCACGTCTGGTCGCCCCACTCGTGGGCGGAGGCGGTCACGATCGACGCCGTCGACGGCGGCAGCTCGGTCCGGCGCGCCATCGGATCGGCCTTGTCCCGCCAGTGCCCGTCGGCCCCCAGCACCTGGAACTTGTACAGGTCTCCGTCGCCCATCCCGGGCACGAACAGCTCCCAGACGCCGCTGGCCCCCAGACTCCGCATGGGGTGACCGACACCGTTCCAATGGTTGACGTCCCCGGTCAGGCGGACCCCGCGCGCGTCCGGGGCCCACACCGCGAACCCGGTGCCGGGCACTTCGCCCATGGGGGTGTCGATCGTGCGGACGTGGGCGCCCAACGCGCGCCACAACTCCTCGTGCCGTCCCTCGCCGATCAGGTGGAGGTCGAGGTCGCCCAGGGTGGGGGTGAAGCGGTAGGGGTCGGCGGTCACGTGTTCGGGGCCGTCGGTCTCGTAGCGGGCGGCGATCCGGTAGTCGGCCGGGGAACCCAGAGCGGTTTTCGTCACCCGTCCCGCGAACACGCCCCGGTGCAGGTGGTCGAGGGCGACCCGGGTGCCGTCGGACAGGACGGCGTGCACTTCCAGCGCGCCCGGGCGCAGAGCCCGTACGACCGTGGTCCGGCCCGTGGTGTGCACCCCGAGCAGGGAGTGCGGGTCGTGGTGGTGTCCGTCCACCACCCGGTCCAGGGCCGCCAGGAGCTCCGGGTCGGGCGTCGCGGTACGTGCCCGACGGGCGGTCGTGGGGCGTCGGCGGGGCGCGGCCGAGGCGGCGGTGGTCGGTCGGGTGCGCGGACGCGGTTCCCTGCGGGACGTGGTCAAGACGGCTCCGTCGTGGTCGTGGTGGTCGGTCGGATGAGTGGCACCGCACGGGGCCGCCACCCCGGTGCGCGGGATGACGGCCGGTCACCGTGCGGGCGCGGCCCCCTCGGTGCGATCCCGAACGGGCCGGGGCCCGGATCAGCCGGGCACGGGTGGTGCCGCGGCCGCCGTGGCGGTGGAGACGGCCGCGGCGATGGAGTCGAGCGGTACCCGCAGCCAGTCGGGTCGGTTCCGCGCCTCGTACAGCACTTCGTACACGGCCTTGTCGAACTCGAAGGCCCGCAGTGTCGTGAGGTACTGGTCCGGGTCGAGGCCGCCCGTGTCGGCGTACCCCGCGCAGAACGCGGCCCTGTTGTTCCGGGCCCAGGAGCGGGCCGCCCACTCCAGTCCGGGGTCGTCCGGGTGCCGGACCAGCAGGTAGCCGGCGGCGTAGTCGAAGGAGCGGAGCATCCCGGCCACGTCCCGTAGGGGACTGGTCAGCCTCTGCCGCTCCCTCACGGGCACCGTCGGCTCGCCCTCGAAGTCGAGCAGCACCCATTCGGACGCCGTGCGGATCACCTGTCCCAGGTGGTAGTCGCCGTGGATGCGCTGGATCGGCAGCGGCTCACCCAACTGGGCGAACTCGGTGTAGGCCGCCATCACCCGGGGCGCGTACTCCGCCAGCTCCGGTACCTCTCCGCTGGCCATGGCCAGGCGCTCGACCATCGCCTCGGCGAGTTCGGCCGCCGCGTTCGGGGACAGCACGTCCGTGGGCAGAGCCCGTGCCAGGGAGCCGTGCACCTCGGCCGTGGTCCGGCCCAACCGCTCGGCCTCCGCGGTGAACGCGTCCTCACCGTCGGTTCGGGCCCCGTCCATCAGCGCCCGGGCGCTCCTGGTGGCCAGAACCCAGCCGTCCGTGGCCTGCGGGACGTAGGACTGGAGCATCGCCAGTGTGGTGGGCTCCTGGTACCCGGGCAGGTCCGCCTCGATCCACCCGCACGTACGCGCGACGCATGGTGAGCCGGTCAGCGCCATGGTCAGCTCCAGGTCCGGGTTGCGCCCCGGCCAGAGCCTGCGGAAGGTCTTCAGGACGTAGTCCTCCCCGAAGACCAGGGACGTGTTGGACTGCTCGCCGGTGAGGACCCGGCCGTGCGAGCCGACTCGGATCGGGGCCCCGGGAAGGGTCCGGAACCGGACCCCGCTGGTGTCCCCGGGCCCGGTCGGGGCGGCGAACCGTTCGAGTAGGGCGGCGGTCAGCTCACCGTCGTGCGAGGCGTCGTAGACCGCGCGCGGACGGCCGCCTCCCACACGGCACACGCCGATGGTCTCGGTGGCCAACTCCCCGGGGAGGGAGCGGGGCGACCGTGACCCCAGCAGCATCTGGTATCGGGAACGGCGGCCGCGTTGTTCGGCCTCGACGACGACGATGTCCAGGCCGGGCCCGTCACCGCGAGCGGGCACCAGGGTGTGCCTGCCCGCGACACGCAGGTCGTGGATGGGAACGCCCTTGCCGGAGAACCAACGTTGTCGGGGCAGCCAGGCGGCCAGGAGTTCTTCGAGTTTCGACATGTCAGCTCGGCCTGTTTCCCTTCCCGCCGCCACCCCGGTCAGAGCGCTCCACCACCGGTTTCGGGGAACCCGGTGCGGGGGCGGTGGCCCACGCGGGAGCGTTGGCCGGGCCCTCGTGGGATGCGGAGGCACGACCCGTCGGAGTGCTGGGCGTCGTGGTGACTGTGGTGTGGCGCTCCGCCGCGCGGGCCCGGTCGGTGCCCGTGCGCCCGGTCGGAACGCCGTCGGTGGCCCGAACCCGGATTCCGGCCGCGGGCAGGCCGTAGGACGGCACGCCGTCGTGATCGCCCCCGTTCGCCTCCGACGAGGTCTCGGCGGGCAGCTGGAACCAGTAGAAACCGTGTCCGGGCAGGGTGAGCAGGTACGGGAGTTCGCCGATCTCCGGGAACCGCACGCCGCCGACGCACTCCACGGGACCGACCCCGGCGTACCGGGCCAGGTCCAGCTCCACCGGCTGCGGGAACCGGGAGAGGTTGTTGACGCACAGCATGCGGTCATCGCCGTGCTCGCGGATGAACGCCAGGACGCTCGGGTTGGTGGCGTTGAGCTCGGTGAACGCCCCGGTTCCGAACACGGGGTGGCGTTTGCGGATCTGGATCATCCGGCGGGTCCAGTGCAGCAACGAACCCGGGTTGTCGCGCTGGGACTCCACGTTGAGCGCCTGGTACCCGTAGACCGGGTCCATGATCAGCGGCAGGTAGAGCCGGGCGGGGTCGCCCCGGGAGAACCCGGCGTTGCGGTCCGAGCTCCACTGCATGGGCGTGCGTACCGCGTCGCGGTCGCCGAGCCAGATGTTGTCACCCATACCGATCTCATCGCCGTAGTACAGCACCGGGGAGCCGGGCAGCGAGAGCAGCAGCGCGGTGAACAGTTCGATCTGGTCGCGGTCGTTGTCCAGCAGCGGGGCGAGCCGCCTGCGGATCCCCACGTTGGCGCGCATGCGGGGTTCCTTGGCGTACTCGGAGTACATGTAGTCGCGTTCCTCGTCGGTGACCATCTCCAGGGTCAGCTCGTCGTGGTTGCGCAGGAAGATCGCCCACTGGCAGTCGCGCGGGATCGGCGGGGTCTGGGCGAGGATCTCCGAGATCGGGAAGCGCTGCTCCTGGCGCACCGCCATGAACATCCGCGGCATGAGCGGGAAGTGGAAGTTCATGTGGCACTCGTCGCCGCCGGACTCGAAGTCGCCGAAGTAGTCGACGACGTCGGACGGCCACTGGTTGGCCTCGCTCAGCAGCACGCGGTCGGGGTAGAGGCGGTCCACCTCGGCGCGTACCCGCTTGAGGAACTCGTGGGTCTCCTTGAGGTTCTCGCAGTTGGTGCCCTCGCGTTCGTACAGGTAGGGCACCGCGTCCAGGCGGAAGCCGTCGATGCCCAGGTCGAGCCAGTAGCGCAGGACCTCCAGGATCGCCTCCTGGACGGCCGGGTTCTCGAAGTTGAGGTCGGGCTGGTGGGAGAAGAACCGGTGCCAGTAGTACTGGCCGCGGACCTCGTCGTAGGTCCAGTTGGACGTCTCGGTGTCGACGAAGATGATGCGCGCCTCGTCGTAGCGGTCGTCGGTGTCCGACCACACGTAGAAGTCGCCGTAGGGTCCGTCGGGGTCGGTACGGGAGGCCTGGAACCATGGGTGCTGGTCGCTGGTGTGGTTCATGACCAGGTCGGTGATGACGCGGATGCCGCGCCGGTGCGCCTCGTCGAGGAGCTCCACGAAGTCGGCGGTCCGGCCGAACTCCGGGAGGATCGTGAAGTAGTCCGAGATGTCGTATCCGCCGTCGCGCAGCGGTGACTGGTACATCGGCAGCAGCCAG
Organism: Nocardiopsis lucentensis DSM 44048; assembly: GCF_000341125.1. GTDB lineage: Bacteria > Actinomycetota > Actinomycetes > Streptosporangiales > Streptosporangiaceae > Nocardiopsis > Nocardiopsis lucentensis. The sequence goes on from NZ_ANBC01000253.1 coordinate 5,549, forward strand.
ACGCAGTCGATGCCGAGCCACTGGAGGGAGTCCAGCTTCTGTACCAGTCCGGCGAGATCGCCGGTGCCGTCGCCGTTGGAGTCGAAGAAGCCGCGGGCGAGTACCTCGTAGAAGACGGCGTGTTTGTACCAGTGGGGGTCACTGGTACCGCCGGAGGACATGAGCGGGCCGGTGGCGGCCCCGGTGGCTGGGGCGAGCGGACCGTGCTGGGCGTCGCCGCCGGGTCCGGAATCGTCTGTGCTCATCAACTGCTCCCCACCAAGAAAGGTTCGACATCGGATCAACGGGCGTTCCGGACCGGGGGCCGGCGCGGCGGCCGACCCCCCTGCGTCCGGGGCCGCTATCTGCCGGTGGTGGTGAAGACGTGCGCGGGGGCGATCGCCGGGTCGAGGCGGACGTAGTTGTCCGCGCCCCAGGTGTGGGTGCGTCCGGACAGCGCGTCGGTCACCGTGAGTTCCTCCTCCCAGGTGCGGCCGATGGACGGCAGATCCAGGTGCACCGTCGCCTCGCGGGTGTGGTGCGGGTCGAGGTTGACGACCGTGATGACCAGGTCGTCGGGGTCTCCGGGGCGCTCACCGGGGCGGTGCTTGGAGAAGCAGAGCAGTTCCGGGCGGTCGACGTGGTGGAAGCGCAGGTTGCGCAGTTCGCGCAGCGCCGGGTGCTCGCGGCGGAGACGGTTGAGCGTGGTGATCAGCCCGGTCAGGGTGGTGCCGGAGGCCTCCGCGGCGGCCCAGTCACGGGGGCGGTACTGGTACTTCTCCGAATCCAGGTACTCCTCGCTGCCGGGCGCGGCGGGCACGTTCTCGCACAGTTCGAACCCGGAGTAGATCCCCCAGGTCGGTGAGAGCAGTGACGCCAGGACCGCGCGGACGGCGAAGGCGGGCCGCCCGCCGTGCTGGAGGTAGGCGTGCAGGATGTCGGGCGTGTTGGCGAAGAGGTTGGGGCGCAGGTAGTGGGCGGTCTCCTGGCTGAGTTCGGTGAGGTAGTCCTGGACCTCCTCTTTGCCGTTGCGCCAGGTGAAGTAGGTGTAGGACTGGTGGAAGCCCACCTTGGCCAGGGTCCGGAGCATGGCCGGGCGGGTGAAGGCCTCGGCCAGGAAGAGGACGTCGGGGTGCTCCCGGGCGACGTCCGCGAGCAGGCGCTCCCAGAAGGCGACCGGCTTCGTGTGCGGGTTGTCGACCCGGAAGATGCGCACGCCGTGGCCGATCCAGTGCCGTACGACCCGCAGGATCTCGGTGTACAGGCCGTCGGGGTCGGTGTCGAAGCAGAGCGGGTAGATGTCCTGGTACTTCTTGGGCGGGTTCTCGGCGTGGGCGATGGAGCCGTCGGCGCGGTGGGTGAACCACTCGGGGTGCTCGGCGACCCACGGGTGGTCGGGCGAGCACTGCAACGCCAGGTCCAGGGCGATCTCCATGCCGTGCTCGGCCGCCTCCGCGACGAACGCGTCGAAGTCGTCGAGGGTGCCCAGGTCCGGATGGACGGCGTCGTGGCCGCCGTCGGCCGAACCGATGGCCCAGACCGAACCGGGTTCGCCGGGCGCCGCGCTCAGGGAGTTGTTCGCGCCTTTGCGGTGGGTGGCGCCCACCGGGTGGATCGGCGGGAGGTAGACCACGTCGAAGCCCATGTCGGCGATCGCGGGCAGCCGCTTGGCGGCGCTGGNGTGTCCGGGGGCGGTGTCGACCTGTGCGCCCTCGGACCTGGGGAAGAACTCGTACCAGGAGCCGAAGAGCGCGCGTTCGCGGTGCACGACGACCCGGGTGCGCTTGGAACGGGTGACGAGTTCGCGGATGGGGTGGTCGGCCATCCAGGCGAGGATCTCGGGGGTCACGGCGGCGAAGCGTTCCAGGGGAGGGAGCGCGGTGTCGCGCAGGATCTTCGCGGCCCTGGTCAGCGTGGGTTTGCGGGGGACACGGCGGCCGGCCCGGGAGAGGAGGCGCGCGCCCTCCTCCAACACGAGGTCGCTGTCCTGTCCCAGGGGGAGCTTGATCCGGGCGGTCCGGTGCCAGGTCGTGAAGGGGTCGGTCCACGCCTCGACGGAGAAGGCCCAGGCGCCCTCGCCGGGCAGGCTGATCTCGGCCTCGTGGCGGTCGGTGCCGGGGGCGTGTTCGCGCATGGGAACGAGCGCCTCGCGGCGGCCCTCGGGCGAGTACAGGACGACGCCCGCGGCGAGTGAGTCGTGGCCCTCGCGGATGATCGTCGCGCCCACGGTGAAGCGTTCGTCGGGAACGGCTTTCACGGGTCCGAGATCGTTGTCTGGAGAGATGTCAAGTATGGGCAGGCGTCCGATCACTGGCTACACCGTAATTGTCGTGGTTCGGGCGTTGTGGGCTGTGGGCGGCTGGGTCACGGATGGAAATAACGTGCAGTTAATACGAAGAAAGGCAGGGTTAACGAAGAGGCCGGGCAAAACTGTCCGGATTGCGGCTTCGGTGCCCTCCGCTGTCTATCGTCTGCCCTCCTGTGGGGTTTGGCGGAGTGTCGGGGCCGGATAATTTATGTGATCCTCATCACACTGGCCGGGCGACCTCATGCCTGGTATTTGGCGGGTTTCACCTGGGTAAACTTCGCAAACGGTGCATAGGTCAACAGTCGATGCAGGGGCATCCGTGGGTAGTTCGCGCGGTTCTCTGGAGAAAAGTCGGAAAACTCCACGGTCGTGTTGCGCTCCGTGTCGCGCTGGGTAGGGATGATCGAATGCGTCCCTGGTTCGCTGGGCTGTATTCCGGACATCCCCAGGAGTCCGGCGCGTCCCCCTGAAAACGTGCACATCGGATTCGGCTCGGCAGGGTTCCGGGGTCTCCCGTCGTGTGGTTTCTCTTGATGTCGAGCCTTTTTCATGTGCGCTTCCGGGGGTGTTGCGGAGCTTTGCGGTGAGGTGTCGTTAATGGTCGATCTGGGGGCTTTGCCATAGATTGGGGAATCTTTTCGGAGGCACGCCCGGTATGCCGGTCCTCCCTTTGCCCGCCCCTTGGGAGGGTGGTCGGCGCAGTGCCCGTCACCCGCCGAGCGGGGCGGGCGCCACACGGTGTGAGGGGGCGACGTGACGGGGTCGATCCGGAGGGGAGCACCAAGCCTCGGGGGAACGCGTGCCCTCGCGCGGCTGGCCGGGGTCGCGGTGCTGGCCGGTCTGTTGGTGGCGGCCCTGCTCCTGCCATGGGTCGGGGCGGCGGGGGTCGTCAGCCGCGACACCGCCACACTCTTCATGGCGATGCCCGACGAACTGGAGGTGCCCCGCCTGTCGGAGCGGGTCGTGCTCACCGACACCGACGGTCGGCCGTTCGCCGAGATCGCCGAACGCGAACGCGAGGTGGTCCCCCTCGACGAGATCAGCCCGTGGGTCCCCGCGGCGCTGCTGGCGGTCGAGGACGACCGTTTCCACGAGCACCACGGCTTCGACCCGCGCGGTGTCCTGCGCGCGGCCGCGCTCACCGCCATGGGCCACACGCAGGGCGGCTCCACCATCACGCAGCAGTACGTGAAGAACCTGCTCATCGAGACGGCGGAGAGCGAGGAGGAAGCCGCGAGGGCGAGCGAGCGCAGCCTCGCGCGCAAGCTGGTCGAGCTCCGGTACGCGGTCGGCCTGGAGCGGCGGCTGACCAAGGACGAGATCCTGGAGGGCTACCTCAACCTCGCCTACTTCGGCGCGGGCGCGCACGGGATCGAGATGGGCGCGCTGCGGTACTTCTCCGTGCCCGCCGCCGACCTCGACCCGGCGCAGGCCGCACTGCTGGTCGGGTTGGTGCGGGCACCCTCCTACTACGATCCGCTGACCAACCCCGAGGCCGCCCGGGGCCGGCGCGACCTCGTCCTGGGACGGATGGCGGCCGTGGGTTCGCTGAGCCGGGAGGAGGCCGACCGGTACGCGGCCGAGGACCTCGGACTGGACCCGACGCCGCGTGGCGGGAGCTGCTACCACAGCGAGTACCCGTTCTTCTGCGACTACGTCATGCGCTGGCTGCGGCGCACGGACGTCCTGGGCGACACCGAGGAGGAACGCCTGCGGGTGCTGCGTCAGGGCGGGCTGACCGTCCGGACCACTCTGGACGCGGACATGCAGGAGGCGGCGGGGGAGGCGGTCGTCCGGCACGTGCCGAACGACGGTTCCACGCGCTTCGCCGCCCAGGCGCTCGTCGAACCCGGCACCGGGCGGGTGCGCGCGCTCGCCCAGAACCTGCGGTACGGCTTCGACGAGAACGATCCGGGGACGACCGCCATCAACCTCGCGGTCGACCGCCGCGACGGCGGGACCACCGGATACCAGGCGGGGGCGACGTTCAAGACGTTCACCCTCGCCGCCGCGCTCGACGCCG
>NZ_ANBC01000254.1 GCF_000341125.1 Nocardiopsis lucentensis DSM 44048
CAAGACGTTCACCCTCGCCGCCGCGCTCGACGCCGGGCTGGACTATGGGACCAGTTTTCGGTCGCCCGGAAATAAGACGATCACTGGCCTGAGGAACTGTGACGGCGGCCGGATGGAACCGTGGAGTGTGCGCAACGCGGGGGAGAGCAGCTCAGGCACGCACACCATGGTCACCGCGACCCGGGGGTCGGTGAACACCTACTTCGCGCAGCTCCAAGGCCGGGTGGGTCTGTGCGAGACGGCGACGATGGCGGAGCGGGCGGGCGTCCACCGCGCCGACGGCCAGCCGCTTGGAGTGTGGAGCTCGTTCACCCTGGGGGACCAGGAGGTCTCCCCGCTGACCCTGGCCGCCGCCTACGCCACGTTCGCCGCCCGGGGCGTGCACTGCGTTCCGGTGCCGGTCGACACCGTGGTCATCGACCGGCCGGGTACGGGGGACGACGAGGAGATCCCGGTCGAGGCCGAGTGCGAGCGCGCGGTCGACCAGCGGGTGGCCGACGGGGTGAACCACCTCCTCCAGGAGCCGTTCAACGGGGGGACCGCGAGCGGTCTCGGTATCGGGCGCCCGGCGGCGGGCAAGACGGGGACGACCGACGAGGCCGCCTACGCGTGGTTCGCCGGGTACACGCCGAACCTGGCCGCGGCGGTGGCGGTCGGCGACGTGCGGGGCGGTGAGCGCCACCCGCTCCAGAACGTGACCATCGGGGGCCGGTACTACGGGATCGTCTACGGCGGGACCGTGCCCGGGCCGATCTGGCGGGACACGATGAGCGGGGCCACGGCGTCGCTCCCGGCGGAGGGGTTCGCGGGCCCGCCCGAGGCGTTCGGTGACCCGGACGCCGAGTCGTCCGACGACGGGGGCGACGGTGGTGCGGGGCCCGCCGAGGGGAGCGAGGTCGCCGACGATGGCAGGGCTCCCGGGGATGCTGATCTCCAGGGGAGCGCTGGTGGCGCTGAGTCCCAGGAGAGCGTTGGAAACGCTGAGCCCCCGGAAAGTGCTGGTGGTGCTGATCCCTCGGAGAGCGTTGGAAACGCTGACATCCCAGAGGGCACTGGTGGCGCTGAGTCCTCGGAGGGTGCTGGTGGTGCTGATCCCTCGGAGAGCACTGGGGAGGGCGAGGACGCCGAGGACAGCGGGGAAACGGGAGACGCCGGGGGAGCCGAGACGTCCGAGGACGGTCAGGGTGGCACCGGGGACGCCACCGAAGCGGGAGACGAGGACGCCCCGGAGGACGCCGGTGGTCTCGGTGGTGCCGGGGAAGCCGAGGGCGACACGGGGAGCGAGGGATCCGCGGGCGGTTGAGGCCTGGGACGGCTGTGAGGTCCGTGCCCGCGGTGTTCCCGGACACGTGGCGCACCGGGCGCGGCACGGGTGCCCGAGGACGCGGGAACGCGGTGGCGACCGGGGGTCGGGGCGTTCACCTGACGCGGCGGGTGCTCCCCGGTGCGGGAGGGCCGGCGGTACGCGCGGGGTGGTGCGTGTCACTACCAGGCAGTATGTGCCGCATAATGGTGCATAACCGACAGGGGAGCGCATGAGCGCTGAGAGTGCGGCACCGTCGCCGCAGACCCTTACACACCTGATCTGGGTAGTGCCAGCGAAGGAAGTCGTAGGAACCGTCACCGGTGGCGTGTCTCCCGCGCACCGGCTACGTCTGACGGTGCGCGCCGCACGACCATCGGGACGCTCTTGGCCGCATGCCCCTCGTCACCCGACGAAGGGACAGGAATGAGCACCGACACCGGCGCGACCGGGTACAAGGAGAACATCGTCGGCGGGATCCGCGGCTGGCGGACGGTCGACATCGTGGTCGCGGCCGTCATCGGCGTCGCGATCGGCGTCGTCTTCTGGCTGTGGAACATCGTGTGGACGGTCACGACCCCGCTGTTCGTGGGCTTCCCGCCCGGGCAGGCGGTCGTCTACGGCATGTGGCTGATCTCCGGCGTCCTGGGCGGCCTCATCATCCGCAGGCCCGGCGCCGCCCTCCTCACCTCGATCGCCGCGGCCTCCGTCTCGGCCGTGCTGGGCACCCAGTGGGGGATCATGGTCATCCTCGACGGCGCCCTCCAGGGCATCCTGCCCGAACTGGTCTTCCTGGCCTTCGGCTACCGCCGTTGGGGCATGGGCGTGGCCGTGCTCGCCGCCGCCGTCGCCGGGATCTCCCCCGCCATCCGCGACAACATCACCTACAACGTCGCCTGGCCGATCGAGTTCAAGCTCGCCTACGGCGCCATCGTCATCGTCAGCGCCGCCGTCATCGCCGGTGTCGGTGCCCGACTGATCACCACCGCGCTCGCCAGGACCGGCGCGCTGGCCCCCTTCCCGTCGGCCAAGGGCTGACCGGGATGGGTGAGCGCCTCCGCCCCGGCGGAGGGCCCGGCGCGCGCGTCGAGCTCTCCGGCTGGGGCTGGCAGCACTCCGGACGCGACACCCACGCCCTGCGCGGTGTCGACCTGACCATCGAACCCGGTGAACGCGTCCTCCTGCTCGGCGCCTCCGGCGCGGGCAAGTCGACCCTGCTGCACTCCCTCGCCGGGCTGACCGGCCCCGACAGTGCCATCAGCGGCGACCAGGAGGGCGCCCTCCTGGTGGACGGTGAGCCCGCCGACCGGCGTCGCGGCCTGGTCGGACTGGTCAGCCAGGACCCCGAGACCCAGCTGGTGATGGCGCGGGCCGGGGACGACGTCGCCTTCGGCCTGGAGAACCTCGGCACGGAGCCCGGCCTGATCTGGCCGCGCGTCGACGGCGCCCTCGCCGAGGTCGGCTTCCCGTACGGGCGCCGCCACTCGACCGGCGCCCTGTCCGGAGGCGAGAAGCAGCGCCTGGTCATCGCCGGGGCCCTGGCCGTGCGCCCGCGCCTGCTGCTCCTGGACGAGCCCACCGCCAACCTCGACCCCGACGGCGCCGCACTGGTCCGCGGTGTCCTCCAGCGGCTCCTGGCCGAGACCGAGGCGACGCTCGTCCTGGTCGAGCACCGGGTGGCCGACGTCGTGGACCTGGTGGACCGGGTCGTCGTCCTGGAACCGGGCGGCGGGGTGATCGCGGACGGCGCGCCCGGAGCGGTCTTCGCCGAGCACGGCCGTTCCCTGGCCGCCCAGGGTGTGTGGATCCCCGGGCGGGAACCCGAACCGGACGTGTCCCCGGGGGCCGGGGGCTCCCCCCTCCTGGAGGCGGTCGGCGTCGCCGCGCGCACCCCCGTCGAGTTGGGGGCGCGCGCGGCGGCGCCGCGCACGGTGCTGTCGGAGGTCGATCTGCCCGTGGCGGCCGGGACCGCCACCGCGTTGACCGGGCCCAACGGGGCGGGCAAGTCGACTCTGCTGATGATGCTCGCGGGACTGGGCAGGCCGTACCGCGGCGAGGTGCTCCCGCGCGGGCCGTTGGCCGAGGCCGACCGGCGCCCGCTGCGGCGCTGGCCCGCCCGCCGCCTGGCCCGGCACGTGGGTACGGTCTTCCAGCACGCCGAGGACCAGTTCGTCACGCCCACGGTCCGCGAGGAGCTGCTGTTCGCTCCGCTGCGGGCGGGCATGGAGCGGGGCGCGGCCGACGCGTGGGTCGACGAGCTGCTGGAACGGCTGCGCCTGACCAGGCTCGCCGACGTGCACCCCTACACGCTCTCCGGAGGTGAGAAGCGCCGCCTGTCGGTGGCCACCGCGCTCAGTTCCGGGCCCGCGCACGCCCCGGACGTCCTGGCCCTGGACGAACCGACCTTCGGCCAGGACACCCGGACGTGGACGGAGCTGGTGGAGCTGTTGGGGGTCCTGCGAACCGAGGGGCGGGCCGTGGTCATGGCCACCCACGACGAACTGCTGCTGCGGCACCTGACCGACACGCGCGTGCGCGTGTCCGACGGAGGAGCGCGGGCCGAGTCCGGGTCACGGAGCGGCACCGACCGGGAGGAAGGGGGGAGCGCGTGAGCTCCGGACGGGAGGCGCGCCCCCCGGGCGACGGGGGCGGCGACGCGATGACCCTGGACGTGCCCGAAGGGGGCGGTGCCCGTTACTGGATGACGGGGCTCAACCCGGCGGCCAAACTCCTGGCCGCCCTGATCCTCGCTCTGGGGCTGGTGCCCGCGGTGGACGCGGTCACCGGAGGCGTGGTGCTGGCCGCCGTGCTGCTGTCGGTGCCCTTCAGCGGGATCGACCGCAGGACGCTCCTCGTCCTGGGCGGCCCCTTCCTCCTCATGGGCCTGTCCAGCGGGCTGGTCAACTACCTGTACGGCGAGCACGGACTGGAGGGGGCGGTGGGCGCCGCCGTCCGGCTGCTGGCGATCGCCCTGCCGGGGCTGCTGGCCGCCGTCAGCAGCGACCCCACCGAGATGTCGGACGGACTCGTCCAGAAGCTGCGCCTGCCGGAGCGGCCCGCGATGGGCGTGCTGGGG
>NZ_ANBC01000255.1:0-710 GCF_000341125.1 Nocardiopsis lucentensis DSM 44048
GCTCATCCCGCTGCTCGCCCACCAGTGGCGCACCATCACCCTCGCGCGGCGGGCGCGCGGGTTGGAGGCCGGGCGCAACCCGCTCCGGGTGGTCCCGCTGTTCTTCGGGCGGTTGTTCGCGCTGCTGGTGCGCTCGATCCGCACCGGAACGCTGCTGGCCACCGCCATGGACGCGCGTGCGTTCGGCACCGGTCCCCGTTCCTGGGCCCGGACCAGCCACTGGCGCCGCGCGGACACGGCGCTGCTGGTGGCCGCGGTCGCGTTGCTCGTGGCGGCCTACACGGTCTCCGGGAGTCTGGGGACCCTGGTGCTGCTCTTCGCCTGACCCGGGTGATAGGTAGTCCAAGTAACTGCTAGTCCGAAGACACTGTCGTCGAACGAATGAGGTGGAACCCGTGGGCGAGTTCGTGCGCGTGGAGACCGACAAGGAGCACCCCGCGGTCGCCGTGATCCGGGTGGACCGGCCCAAGGCGCTCAACGCGCTGAACGCACAGGTGACCAGGGAGATCGCGGAGGCGGCGGCCGAGGTGTCGACGGACGCCGCCGTGCGCTCCGTGGTGCTCTACGGCGGGGAGCGCGCGTTCGTGGCCGGTGCCGACATCAAGGAGATGGCGCATCTCACCCACGCCCAGATGCTGGAGTACTCGCGCGGCCTCCAGAACGCCCTGACGGCCGTGGCCCGCATCCCCAAGCCGGTCGTGGCGGCCGTG
>NZ_ANBC01000255.1:715-3820 GCF_000341125.1 Nocardiopsis lucentensis DSM 44048
CGCGCTGGCCGCCGACTTCCGGGTCGCCGGGGCCAAGGCGAAGCTGGGCCTGCCCGAGATCACCCTCGGCGTCATCCCGGGGGCGGGCGGCACCCAGCGCCTGCCGCGCCTGATCGGCCCGGCCAAGGCCAAGGACCTCATCTTCACCGGCCGCCACGTGCCGGCCGGGGAGGCCCTGGAGATCGGGCTGGTGGACGAGGTCGTCGCGGACGAGGAGGTCTACTCCGCGGCCGTGGCGAAGGTGGCCAGGTTCGGCGAGGGCCCGGCGGTGGCGCTGGCCGCCGCCAAGGAGACCGTCGACCGGGGTCTGGAGACCGACCTGGACAGCGGTCTGGAGATCGAGCGCCTGCACTTCGCCGGGTTGTTCGCGACCGAGGACCAGAAGACCGGTATGCGCAGCTTCATCGAGCAGGGGCCGGGCAAGGCCGAGTTCTCGGGGCGCTGACGGCGCGTACGCACCCGCGCACCCGGTGCGGGGGCGGCGGCACCGGACGCGCTCCGGTGCCGCCGCCCCCCGCCTGGGACCAGGGATCGGACGGGAACCGATCGCGCCGATCTTCCGTCATACTCGTGGTGGTCCCCTCCGACGACGGGCCGAGGGGCGGATCGCCGGAGCCCCCACACCCTGGCGGTAGCGAAGAAACCACACGGACCCTGGACGGGTCCACGAGCCAACGACGACCCATCCCCCCGACCGATAGGCTGGACGAGGCGGAATGCGGTCTTTTGAGGGGATGAGTTCTCGATGGCAATGTCGGCAGGTTTCCCCACGGGTGAGGAGCTGCCGGAGCGCATCGGCCACTACGTGATCCGTCGCCGCATCGGGCAGGGCGGCATGGGCGTGGTGTACCAGGCCGAGGACCCCCGGACCGAGCAGTTCGTCGCGGTGAAGGTCCTCAAGCCCGAGGTCGCGGGCGACCACATCGCCCGCGCCCGCCTCGCGCGCGAGGTCGAGACGATGCGCCGGGTGCAAAGCCCCAACGTGGCGGAGGTCATCGACGCGGACACCCAGGCCGAGCTGCCGTGGGTCGTCACCGAGTACATCCCCGGCCCCACGCTGGACGCGACGGTCACCGACCACGGTCCGCTGCGCGGCCGGGCGCTGACGCGCTTCGTCACCGGGCTCGCCCGGGCGATCAAGGACATCCACGCCGTGGACGTGATCCACCGGGACCTCAAGCCCGGCAACGTGATCATCTCCAACGGCGAGCCGATCGTCATCGACTTCGGTATCGCACACGCGGTCGACGGCGCCAAGTTGACCCAGACCGGCACCTTCGTCGGCACGCCCAGCTACCTGTCGCCCGAGGTCATCGAGGGAACCGACCTGGGGCCGGCCACCGACGTCCACGCCTGGGGCGGAACGGTCGCCTTCGCGTGTACGGGACGCCCGCCCTACGGCGCGGGGTCCTTCGAGGTCATCTTCTTCCGCATCCTCAACGGCGAGATCGACATGGACGGGACTCACGAGGCGCTGCGACCGCTGGTCACCGCCGCCGTCTCCCGCGACATGGCCCGCCGTCCCAGCGCGGCGGAGCTGGTCGAGCGGGCCGGGCAGCTCAACCTGGACCTGCCCTGGACCGAGGACACGGGTACCGGATCCACCGGTCTGACCGGTAACCACACCGTGTACAACGCGCCCGTGGACGACCCCGGGGACTCGGACGGCGCGGCCGGTGCGGCGGGTGCCGCGGCCGGGGGAGCCGCGGGCTACCTCGCCCACCGCGCCGCCCAGGGCGACGGGGGGTGGAGCCCCTCGCACACCGCCGGCGGTCCGACGCAGCCGCCGACCGCGAGCTCCTGGACGGAGCCCGTCGAACCCGGGCGCGGCGGCGACGCGGACGACCGGCACCGGGACGGGGAGGACGCCACGGACGACCTGTCCGGGCTGGCCTCGGCGGGCCGTGAGTCCCACGAGGAGGCCGCGCACGCCTCCGGCGGGGTCCAGGGGACCCAGCGGCTCGACCCGTTCGGCTCCGAGGGGGCGGCCGACCCGGAGGGGACCCGGCGGATCCGGCCGGACGAGCGGCCCGACCACGGTGACGCGCAGGGGACGCAGATGCTCGACCCGGTGGCCGGGGACCCGCAGGGGACCATGATGATGCCCCCGCAGGACCAGCGGCCGGTCGAGCACCGCACGACGACCTATGAGGCGCCGGGGAACGACGCGCCGCAGACGCAGTTCTTCAACACGCCCCTGAGCAAGGGCGACTTCGGGGACATCCTGACACCGGTCGAGCGCGACGGGCGCTCCCACCGCCAGACGCAGGAGTTCGACGAGGACGACTACGGCGGCGACTACGAGGAGGGGCGCGGCGGTCTGCTGGGCCGTTTCCGGAGCGGCCGCAGCGACCGCCTGGGCGACTACTTCCGCGGCGGGGCCGACGAGTACGACGACGAGTACGAGGACGACTACGAGCACCCCGGGTGGCGGATGCACCCGCTGACGCTCATCCCGCTCATGGTGGCGCTGGCCGGGGTCGCGCTGTGGTTCCCGTGGTTCGGCTTCGGCCTCGGCGTGGTGGTGATCTCGGTCCTGTCGGCGCTGGACGTGGTCAAGGCCGAGCACGCGCGGCGCCTGCAGACACGGGGGCCCCGCGACTCCGACACCATGGTCGTGGCGCTGAGCTTCCCCTGGGCGCTCGGGCGGATGCTGGTGCGCACCCTCGGGTTCTGTCTGATCTACCTGATCGGCGGGATCCTGGTCGGACTGGTGTACGCGCAGTTCGTGGAGACCGGGGGCGAGGGGGCCAACTGGACCGGGGCCTTCGCGGTCTTCGTGATGGTGCTGCTGGGCTACATCATGCCGAGCGGCCGTTCCACCCGCCACCAGGCGGTGTGGCTGGCCCAGCGCGCGCGGTTCACCAACCTGTACCTCTACATCGGCGTGGTCGTCGCGATCGTCCTGCTGATGATGCTCATCCTGTCCATCGGTCTGACCGCCGCGCCGGACTGGACGCCCTTCGGCGGACCCTCGGACTGGTTCTCCGGTAACTGAGCCTCGGAGCGAGCACGCCCCGGTACGCCCTTCTCCCCGCCGGGGAGGAGGGCGCCGTCGTAGGGGCGGGGCGGTGTCGCCGGGACGCCGGTCACGGCGGGGGGCGG
>NZ_ANBC01000255.1:3826-12696 GCF_000341125.1 Nocardiopsis lucentensis DSM 44048
GGCCGCACAGGTTCGTGGGGCCAGGTGGGGCCGTGGTTTCCCGGGACCCCGAGCTCCGCGCTCCCGAGCGGGTGAGGTATTCCTAAGTTGATCCGGGGGGCGCGGGTTGGTTGTGAAGCTACTAGCCAGTAACATCTGGGTATGGAGCACATGCGGGACGGGGTTGACGTGAACTTCGGACCCGCCGTCGGATGACCGAACGGCATTCGGCATTGTTGGCAGTACGGGGCGCGCCAGCGTCCGCTCCGCCGCACGGCGGATCATGGAGTGCAGGGAGGTCGGCCACCGGCCATGAATATTGTCGTTTTGGTCAAGCAGGTCCCGGACACGGCGACCGAACGGAAGCTCAACGCCGATGACAAGACGCTCGACCGAGCAGCGTCCGACGGCGTCATCAACGAGCTCGACGAGTACGCCATCGAAGAGGCGCTCCTGCTCAAGGAGAAGCACGGCGGTGAGGTCACCATCCTGACGATGGGCCCCGACCAGGCCACGGACTCCATCCGCAAGGCCCTGTCCATGGGCGCGGACAAGGCCGTCTTCGTCAACGACGACGCCATCCACGGCTCGGACGCGCTCCAGACGGCCTACGCGCTCGCGCAGGCCCTGGGCACCATCGAGTACGACCTGGTCGTCCTCGGCTCCGAGTCCACCGACGCGCGCACCGGCGTCATCGGCGCCGCGCTCGCCGAGTACCTTGGCCTGCCGCAGCTCACGCTCGCGGGCAAGGTCGACGTCGACGGCGGCGCCATCAAGATCCAGCGTCAGACCGACTACGGCTACGACGTCGTCGAGGCCCAGCTCCCGGCGGTCGTCTCCGTGGTCGAGAAGATCAACGAGCCGCGCTACCCGTCCTTCAAGCTGATCATGCAGGCGAAGAAGAAGCCGGTCGACAAGAAGTCGGCCGCCGACGCGGGTATCGACACCGGCAAGGTCGGGCTGGCGAACGCCACCACCGAGACCGTCGACTTCGCCGCCGCGCCGCCGCGCGCCGCGGGCACGATCGTCAAGGACGAGGGCGACGGCGGTGCGAAGATCGCCGACTTCCTCGCCGAGAAGAAGTTCGTGTAGGCCAGGCGAGAGACTCAGGAAGGTTCAAGGATTATGGCTGAGGTCCTCGTCCTCGTCGACCACGTCGACGGACAGGTCAAGAAGGTCACCACCGAGCTGCTGACCGCGGCCCGCCGCATCGGCGAGCCCGCGGCGGTGTGGGTCGGTGACGGCGCCGAGTCGGGCAAGGCCACGCTGGCCGAGTTCGGCGCCGAGAAGGTGTACGTGGCTCCGGCCGAGCTGAACGACTACGTCGTCGCTCCCAAGGCCGAGCTGCTCGCCAAGCTGGCGCAGGAGAAGTCCGCCGCCGCGATCCTGGTCTCGGCCACCGCCGAGAACAAGGAGATCGCCGGTCGGACCGCCGTGAAGCTGGGTTCGGGCGTCCTCACCGACGTCGTGGACGTCAACGCGGAGCTGGTGGCCGAGCACAGCATCTTCGGTGGCGCCACGGTCACGCACGCCCGCGTGAGGACCGGCGTTCCCGTGATCGCGGTCCGCCCGAACTCCGTCCCGGCCGAGGCCGCCGCCGGCGCCGCCGCCGAGGAGGCGGTCTCCGTGGACGTCTCCGACGCCGCCAAGACCGCCAAGGTCGTCGAGCGCGTCGTGCAGGAGAAGGGCGCCCGCCCGGAGCTCACCGAGGCCGCCATCGTGGTCTCCGGTGGCCGCGGTGTGGGTTCGGACGACTTCTCCGTGGTGGAGAGCCTGGCCGACTCGCTCGGCGCCGCCGTGGGCGCGTCCCGCGCCGCCGTCGACTCGGGCTGGTACCCGAACCAGTTCCAGGTCGGTCAGACCGGTAAGACGGTCAGCCCGAACCTGTACATCGCGCTGGGCATCTCCGGTGCCATCCAGCACCGCGCCGGTATGCAGACCTCGAAGAACATCGTCGCGGTCAACAAGGACCCCGAGGCGCCGATCTTCGAGCTCGCCGACTTCGGTGTCGTGGGCGACCTGCACACGGTCGCCCCGGCGCTGACCGAGGAGATCAACAAGCGCAAGTAGTTCGCGCCCGGTTCCCGAACGCCCGGCCAGGGGGAGTGCCCCCGGCCGGGCGTCCGTGTGTTTGGAGACCCCTCGTGGGTCTGGAGGGGCGTGGAGCGACGGGGCCGTTCCGATGACGGGTGACGCGCCGTCGCACACGGGCGCGACGGTGGACGCTCCTTGACGACGGGGAAGGGAACGGTGGTCTGGGGCTGGGGCGGTGGCTCAGGGGCCGGTCCGGCGGGAGCGCGGAGTTCGACGGCCGTACGCCTGAGGAGTGGCGCGCGGAGGAGGAGCAGCGACTCCTGGCCGCGATGCGGCGCGAGTGCGACGGGGGCCGCGCGCGGTTTCGTGAACTGGTCCTCGGGATGCCGACCGACCGGCGGCCCGGGATACCCGCCGAGCCGCCGCGGTTCGCCAGCATCGGGGAGGGCCGGGCGTACACGGACTGGACGAGTGCCCCTTTCCAGGGGGGATCGGGCGGCGTTTCCGCTGTTCGCGGGCCGGGTACGCGAGGCGCATCGGCTCCGATCGGGGGGAGGGGCGATGGCGACCGAGGTACGCGCCGGGCGGCGCACCGTGGAGGTGGGAAGGCCGGACAAGGAGCTCTTCGGGAAGGGCGGCCCCACCAAGGAGGACCTGGCCGGGTACTACGCGCGCGTCGCTCCGCTGATGCTGCCGCTCGTACGCGGACGTCCGGTCGCGTTGGAGCGGTACCCGGACGGGATCGGCGAGGAGGGGTTCTTCGTCAAACATCCGAGCACGCCCGAGTGGGTGCGGACCGTGGAGGTCGACTCCGGCACGATGATGGTCTGCGACGACGCCGCCGCGCTGGTGTGGTGCGCCGACCAAGGGGCGATCACCCTCCACACGTGGTCGTCGCGAGAGCCGGACCTGGGGTACCCGGACCGGATGGTGCTCGACTTCGATCCGCCCGGGGACGGCGAGTCGGCCTTCGACGCGTGCCGGTCGGCCGCGTGGGACACGCGCGAGGTGATGGAGGACCTGGGCCTGGTCGCGTACGTGATGACGACGGGGTCCCGGGGCCTGCACATCCACTCGCCGCTGCGCCCGGAGGTCGACGACCAGGAGATCCGTGAGCTGGCGCGGGCGATCGCCGACCGGGTGGCCGAGCGTCGGCCGGACGAGCTGACGACGAAGGTGCGCAAGGACGCCCGCGAGGGGCGGTTGTTCGTCGATTTCCTGCGCAACGGCCGCGACCAGTTGGCGGTCGCCCCCTACTCGGTGCGGGCCAAACCGGGCGCGCCGGTCGCGACGCCCATCACCTGGGAGGAGCTGGACGGGCTGGTCTCGGCACGGGACTTCACCGTCGACCAGCGGCGCGAGGAGTGTCCGTTCGCGGGCATGTGGCGGCACGCGCGGTCTCCGAGGAAGGCGCTGCGGAGACTGGAGTGACGGGTGCGGGCGGAGCCGTCGCGCTCACCCGAGAACCGGATCCGGGTTCACGGAGTCCAAGGGAGCGCACAGGCCGACCCCCGTGCCGTGCTGGAACGGAGCCCCCACCGTGCGCCCCACCTTCCGTCGGATCGCCGCCCTTCTCTGCCTGCTGGCCCTGACCGGCTCCCTCGCCGCGGTCGGCGTACACCAGCCTCCGGCGCACGCCAGCGCGCAGATCGCCGAGGCGGCCGAGGCGCTGGCGGACGGGCCGGGGGTGTGGGCAGCCGACGACTTCGGGGCCACGCTGACCCCGGAGACGATCGCCCTGGTCGAGGAGGCCTACGACCGATCCGAGGTACCGATCCGGTTGGCGCTGGTCACGGAGGACATCGACGGTCAGTGGGAGGACCACCTGACCGCCGAGGCGTTCGCCGCCGCGGTGGGGGAGCCCGGTGTCTACCTGGTGCACGGCGAGACCGGCGCGGCTCTGTCCGAACCCGAGGTCGAGCAGTCCTGGGCGGTGATCGGCGACGCGACCACTCCGGAGGAGATCGAGGACCTCTTCTACCTTCACCCCTACGCGGGGCTGCTGACCGGGGTTCCCGACCTGGTGAACGGCGAGGTGAGCTCCGGGCTGCGCGCGCTCGCCGACGGCGGAGGCGTGCACGTGGACCCGGTGGTGTCGGCGGTCTTTCCCGAGATCGACGCCGAGGCGATCGAAGCGGCCCTGGAGGGTGCGGGCGACGTCCGCTTCGGGGTGGTCTCCGGTGTCGCCGCCCCGGGGAACGAGAAGGACCGAGGGGAGCTGTACGGCGCCATCGAGCGGAGTCTGGCTCTGGACATGCTGGAGGGCGCGGACAGAGACGCCATGGTGGTCCTGTTGAGCTGGAACGGTGAGGCTTTCCGGCCCGTTGCCGCCTCGGGTCCCGAAGCCATGGAGGCCGCCGAGATCGAGGACCTGTTCTGGGGCTCGGTGGCTCCGGAGCAGGCGATCCCCGCCGCTCGGGTGATGGGCGCGATCCTGGGCCCGGACGTCATCGAACAGGCCGGGGTCGCCCTCGCCGAGGACGTGCTGTACGTCCACCCGTCGGTCTCCGACGGACTCACCGGCGCCGAGTTCAGCCGGGCCGCTGAGAACGTGGCTGATTACCCGGGTGACCTGCGAGTGGCCATCCTGCCGAGTCAGGCGGTCGAACGGGCGTTGGGCGACAACGTCGCCCTGTTCGCGAACGAGGTCGCCGCGGTGCTGGCCGAGGGCACGGACGGTGATGTCGTCGTGTACTCGGTCGACCCGTTGGGCGCGGTTCCCCCGATGGTGTCGGAGACGGACCCGTTCAGCGCCCCCGACCGTTTCCTGGAGGACGATCACGGTGCCAGGGAGATCCTCGCCGACTTCGAGGAGGAGGGAGGTTCTTTCTGGGAGAGCCTGTTGTCCTGGTGGATGGGGCCCCCTTGGTGGAAGGCGGTCCTGTCGATCATCGTGCTCGGGATCCTCCTCTGCTGCTGGCCGTTGATCCCGATCGGCCTGTCCGATCTGTACAAGACCCTGAAGGCGAGGAGGGCCGCCGGAGGCCACGACCGCCCGCGTGGGCACCGGCGGGGCCGAACGGCGACGGGGATCAGGCCGATCGTGCGATCCGTGGTCGGCGCGGCGGCCATGAAGGCGTTGACGCTCCTGGCCGCGGCGGACCGGGCGCCGGCGGCCGAGCGGCAGCGGCGGCGTGCGGCGGAGAGGGAGCGCGCGACCCAGGACGGGGAGCGTGCCGCGCGCGACGCCGCGTGGGTGGAGCGGATGCGGCCGCGGACCGACGAGATGATCACCGAGCTGGGGGAGGTGCTGGCCCAGGCGCCGACGCCCGAGCCGGACCGGCTCGACGAGTTCGAGCGGCTGATGAACGCCTACACCGAGCTCAGGGACGCCTGCCGCGACGCGGGCACCAGGAGCGAGATGGACCGGGTCAGGAACAGGGCGCGGCGCACCTTGAAGCGGGCCCGGACCCACGCGCGGGACCCTGAGGAGTAGACCCGCCTCACCGCTTGCGCAGGACCAGGAGGAGGTTCCACGTGACGATCTCGCGCAGGAGCGGCACGTGGATGATCGGCTTCGTCCACGTCGGCAGGGAGCGCGGCCGGATGTCGACCACGTCCACGTCGGTCCGCCCCCGCGTCCAGTCGAGCATCTCCTTGGCGTGGGCGGCGTACATCGTGCGGCCGAAGTCGTTCTTGGGCCGCCGCCCGTTCCGGCGGGCGAACCGCTCGGCGGCGTAGGAACCGCCCAGGTAGTGCCAGGGGGAGGTCTCGTGGCCGCCCCACGGGGACAGCCACAGCGTGTACGACAGGTACACGAGACCGCCCGGCCGGGTGACCCTGACCATCTCGTCGGCCATCCGGGTCCGGTCGGGGACGTGCTCCAGGACGTTGGAGGAGAAGCACACGTCGACCGAACCGCCGCGCAGCGGCAGGTCGAGCGCGCTGCCCTGCACGCCGTGGGTGTCGGCCTCGCGCCCGTGCAGCCGCATCTCGTGGGCGTCGGAGTCCACACAGAGGCACCGCGCCCCGGCGGCGCGCAGTTCGTCGGCGAAGTAGCCGGGACCGCCGCCGACGTCGACCACCACCCGCCCGTCCAGCGGCGTGTACGAGCGCAGTTGGTCGACGGTGTCGCGGGCCAGCAGCCCGTAGAAGAACGCCGGATCGGTCTGCTCCTTGCGGAACGCCGAGAACAGGGTGACGGACCGGCCGAGCGTCGCGCGGAAGGGGACCGTGCCGTCGGGATGGGTCATCATCCGGAGGCCTTCCCGTCCATGGTGATGAAGTGACGCAGGTGCCGCCAGTGGTCACCGCCCCAGTACTCGTCGGAGGCGACGATCCGCCCGCCGGGCACCTGTGCGGCCACCCGGTCGGTGCTCAGGGTGTGCATGCGCATCGGCGCCGGGTAGCGCAGGACCGCCCGCTGGGCCAGGCGGATGAGCGGGAACGGCGCGTACCGGAACACCAGCCCCTTGAACGTGCGGCGCTCGGACTCGGGAACGCCGATCACCATCGCCCCGCCCGGCCGCACCACCCGGGCGAACTCGCGCAGGTAGCCGTCGGCGAGGTCGGGGGGCAGGTGCTGGAGGACCAGGTCGGTGTAGACGAGGTCGAAGGAGTCGTCGTCGAACGCGGACAGGTCCGGGCGCTCGTTGAGTTCGAAGGAGATCCTGCCCCCGGAGCGGTCGAGCCGACGCGCCTCGGCGAGCATGGGCGCGGAGATGTCCACGCCCACGACGCGGTCGAAGTGCGCGGCGAGCGCGTTGGACAGCCGTCCCGCGCCGCAGCCGAAGTCCAGCACCCGGCCGGTGTCGGGGTGGATCCCCAGCTCACGCAGGCGCGCGACGGCCGGGTCGATCTCGGCCCTGCCCGAGGCGAGGAACTCGTCGTCGTCCCACCCTCCGTCGCGCTTGGCCGGATCCACGCACACCGCCCACAGCGGCTCGGTGGAACCCAGCCGGGTCCAGTCGCGGCGGACCTGTTCGAGCCCCACCGACATCACCCCCACAGTGCTCTGCTCCCGAGCCTCACACTTTGACTGGATCATGTTCCTGCGGCGATGTGGCAGGTCTTCCAGGTGTGTTCGACTGTTCGAGAGGAAAAGTGGAACGTGTTGTATTCTGGCACCCATGTCGCGGGTTGGCCAACCTAGGCCGGGAGGGTACCCATGCCGCCAGTTTCCCCCACCTCCGGCGCAGGGGACGCCGCGCAGGCGTCGGCCCCGGGAGGGGCACCCAGCGTACGCCGCGAGGAGGAGGTCCCCCGAGAGCGGACCTCCCCGACCGCGGCGCTGTCCGGAGCGGGCGGGCTCGTCCGAGACCTGGCACGCGACCGACTGGTCCTGGCCGCGGCGGCGATCATCGCCGTCTCCGTGGCCCTGAGGATCCACGTGCTGGACGCGTCCTACTTCGTCGAGGACGACTTCCTGTTCTTCGCCGCCGCCGACACCACCGACCTCACCCCCGAGTACCTCTTCGGCCTGCACAAGGGCCACTTCATGCCGGGGGCCCTGTTCCTGGTCTACCTCCAGACCGCCTTCTGGCCGTTCGACTGGTGGGTCAGCGCGGGCGTCATGCTCGTCCTCCAGACGCTCTCCGTGGTGGTCTTCCTCCGCTTGTTGTGGGAGCTGTTCGGACGCCGCTGGGCCCTGCTGATCCCCCTGACCGCGATCGCGCTGGCCCCGCTGACCGTGCCCGTCCTCGGCTGGTGGTCCGCCGCGCTCAACGCCGTCCCGTTCCAGCTGGCGACGGCGCTCGCCCTGCTGTGGACCGTGCGCCACGTGCGCACCGGGGACCAGCGCGCGGGGTGGTTCGCCGCGGGCTCGGTGGTGTTCGGGATGCTGTTCTCCGTCAAGGCGATGTTCCTGCCGCCCCTGCTGCTGGCCGTGGCCGTCGCCTTCCTGTACCCCGGAGGCCTGGTCGCGTCGGCCCGCCGCGCCTGGCGCGTCCGCCGCCCCTTCTGGGGCGCCATGGCCGCGCTGTTCGCCGGATACACGGTCCTGTACCTGGCGCGGATGCGCGCGAGCGACGGCGGGGAGGGGGCGGGCGTCCCCGAGGGCGAACCCGCGTTCGCCATGCTGCGCGGCCTGCTCACCGAGGTCTTCCCGGTCGGCGCGCTGGGCGGTCCCCTGGAGTGGGGTCCGGTCACCCCGGCCGGCGGGCTCATCGACCCGCGCGGCTGGATCGTGCTGGGCTCCTGGGCGGTCCTCGCGGGGATCGTCCTGGCGAGCGTGTGGTGGCGCCGCCGCTCCTGGCGGGCGTGGGCCCTGATGTTCGGCTACCTGCTGTGCGCCGACATCATTCCGACGATCATCGCGCGCGGCCGTTTCCAGGACGTGGCCGCCGCCGACCCCAGGTACGTCGCGGACGCCGCGCTCGTGTTCGCGCTGTGCCTGGCCCTGGCCTTCCTGCCCACCCGTGAGGAGCGCGACCACCCCTCCGCGGCCCCTGAGGAGGCGGACGCTTCGCCCTACCCCTACCGGGCGCGGCCCGGGAGACCGGCACGGGTGTCGGCGGCCCTGGCCACGGTCGTGTACGCGGCCGCGGCCGCCTACTCCGCGCACACCTACGCCGGAACGCTCAACGGCGAACGGTTGGAGTGGTACCTGGACACGGTCCGCAACTCGATGGCGTCCGTGCCGGAGGAGGGCGGCCTGTACTCGCGCCCCGTCCCCAACGACATCGTCCTGGAGTGGAACGGCTCCCGGCGGCTGAGCTCGTGGGTCCTCGCGCCGCTGGCCCCGCCGGACGTCGCCGAGCGCATGCGCTCCCCCGAGCAGTCCGACACCGCCTACGTGTTCAACGACGCCGGATACCTGGTCAACGCCCGGCCGGGAGAGGGCGGGTACGTGTTCGGTCCGGGGACGGCCGGCGAGTGCATCGAGACCTGGGGCGGCAGCCTGTCGTGGCCGGGGGGCG
>NZ_ANBC01000256.1 GCF_000341125.1 Nocardiopsis lucentensis DSM 44048
CGGCTACACGGCCGAGGCGGACACCGGGGCGGAGCTCCTGCTGGGCGACGCCTGGCTCGAACTGGACCTTCCCGCGGCGGAGGCGGGCGCCAACTGGTACGTGCCCGTGGCCGCCCCGGGGGAGCGCCTGACCCTGCACACCGACCCCGAGGAACTGTGTGTGACCTGGGTGTCGGTGGGCGAGATGGCGCCGTCCGTCGAGGGCAACCCCTGGGACGCGCAGGACTAGCCTCCGTTTCCCGGAACGGTTACTGCAGGGGGTCGCCCGAACGGAGTGAGTGCCGCGCCGGAGGCGTCGGTCGAGGGTGCCCGCCCCACCGCGAAGCGGTCCCCGGGCGGTGGCGGGCGACGAAGAGGGAGGAACCGCGCCGGAGGCGTCCATTGAGGGTGGTGGAGGGCGACGGGCGGGCCGAAGCGAAGCGGCAGGCCCAAGCAGACACAGCTCCCCTACCGCACGAACCTCGGCGTGTGCCTGCGGGACCACCGGCGGCTGGGCTCCTCCACCCACCGGAACGTGGCCCAGGCCAGGAGGACCGTCACCAGCGTCACCGGTAGCGCGTCCAGCCAGAACGAGCCGGTGAAGATCTCCTGCCCGGTGAAGTCCCGCCACAGGTACAGGACCATGAACTGCCACAGGAACACCCCGTAGGAGATCCGGGCGAGGAACTGGCACACCCGGTGCCGCAGCAGCGTCTCCATCCAGCGGCCCCCGGTCCAGGAGCGCGGATCGCGCAGCCGCGTCGGATCGCCGGTGGGCCGGGGCGCGAGCGCGGCGGGGGCGAGGACGAAGAAGGCGAAGCCGATCCCCGTCGCCGAGTTCAGCCCCGAACTCCAGATGTCGCCCGCGCCGATGAACCGTCCACCGGCCGCGGGAGTGGCGTTCAGGACGTAGAAGGCCCCCGCCACCAGCCAGCACACCCCCGGCGAGGCGGCGACGGTCCGGCAGAAGCGCCGTACGGGGCCGCCCCGGCCGGGTTCGCGCCAGGCCCACTCCGAGAGCACCGCGAGCGCCATCCCGGCGGCGAACAGTCCCAGAGAACGCGGCAGCCACGCGTGCATGTACTCGCGCGCCTGCGGATAGAACTGCGGGACCAGGGCGCCGAAGGCGAGCGCGGTCATCAGCGCCAGTCCGATCATGAGCCGCCGCCCCCGCGCGTCGACCGTCCGGCCGCGCCGGGCCCACAGGGACAGGGCGAGGGCGATCAGAGGCAGCAGGAGGTAGAAGCTGACCTCGACGGACAGGCTCCACATCTGGCCGAGCCCGTAGGGCCCGGTGCCGAGCCACGGCGGGTCGGTGTCGAAGGGGAAGGTCAGCGTGAGGACCTCGCCCCAGTACAGGAGGGACCCCAGTTCCTCCCGTGAGTAGACCAGCAGCGCCGTCACGGCCACCACCCAGTAGGCGGGGAACACGCGTACGGCGCGCCGCCACAGGTAGGGGCGGGGGGGCGGGGCCCGNAGCACCGCGCGGGCCCAGGGCCGGTACAACAGTACGCCGGAGAGCGCGAAGAAGAGCGGGACGGCCAGGTCCATGGAGGCCAGGAGCCCGCCGAGCACCCCGGGGGCGAGCGCGTCCCCGGTCTCGGTGGCCACGTGGAAGAGCAGCACCATCACGGCTGCCACGGCACGGATGCCGTCGAGGGTCTCGTGGCGGCCGTCGACCTGGGGCAGCACGAGCGCGGGGTCGAGGGGCCGGGTGGAGGTCGGCGCGCCCCCGGAGGGGGACCCTGTGGGGTCCTCGGGCGCGGTCGGCGTGGGCGCCATGGGGCCTTCCAGAGCGGGAGTCCATTGAAACGCGATGCACTAGAACGTGTTATAAAAATTCAGACACGCCCTGGTGACGTTGTTCACTACTGGGCAGTACTCTACCCGGAACTGAAGCTAGTTCCAGTCTGTTCCGGTCCCTGACTCTCATCCGCCCAGGAGGGCACATGCGCCGTATCGCCGCGGTCGTTCTCATCGCGTTGGGGGTCTTCTGCCTCGCTCTCGCACCCATGATGCGTATGTGGATGGCGAGCTCCCTGATGAAGACTCCACTGGACTACTACAGCCAAACCGTCAACGTCGGGGAGGTCGACTACTTCAACATCGAGGAGGTGGAGTTCGTCGAGGGCGCCGCCGTCGAGGCCCACGCCACCATCCGCGCGGACGTGGCCTCCAGCACCGACGACACCGTCGTCTGGGACCAGTTCACCTGGATCACGGACACCGACCGGGACTTCGGCATCTCCTCCAACAGCCGCAGAGCCGGACACGACCGGGTCACCGGTGAGGCCGTCGACTGCTGCGACGCGATGATCGACGAGGAGTCGGTCGTCCAGGCGGGTCAGCTCTGGAAGTTCCCCTTCATGACCGAGCAGCGGGACTACGACTTCTTCGAGACCACCGTCGAGGAGGTCGTCCCCATGAGGTTCGACGGCGTCGAGGAGATCCAGGGCGTCGAGACCTACCGCTTCGTCCAGACCGTCGAGCCGACCGTCGTCGGCGAGCGCACCATCCCCCGCTCGGTCGCCGGTCTGGAGGGAGAGGGCGACGTCACCGGCGACGAGACCTTCTCCATCACCCGCACCTACTGGATCGAGCCGGTCTCGGGCACCCCCGTCAACGTGGTCGAGGACCAGCACCGCGCCGTCGTCGTCGACGGCGAGGAGGTCCTGGTCCTGCTCAGCGGTGAGCTCGCGTTCAACCAGGCGAGCATCGACAAGAAGATCGAGGACACCGAGCAGGCCCGCGCCGTCCTGCCCCTGCTGCGCACCACGCTGCCGATCGGGCTCGGCGTCCTCGGGCTCGGCCTCATCGCCGTCGCCGTCGTCCTCCTGACCACCGGGCGCCGCGGCGTGGACACCGGACTCCGCAGTGCGAACGTCGGCTGACCCGTCGCCTCCGACCGGCCGGTCACCGGCGGGCCCGACGTCCGGGCGCGCCGGTGACCGGCCGCATCCGCTGGTCGCCCTCGCCCGGGCGTGCCGGCCCCGGCAGTGGCTGAAGAACCTGCTGGTGTTCGCCGCCCCAGGCGCGGCCGGGGCACTCGACCAACCCCAGGCGCTGCTGGTGTGCGCGTGCCTGTTCGCGCTCTTCTGCCTCGCGGCCAGCGGCACCTACCTGCTCAACGACGTCCACGACGCACGCGCCGACCGCTCCCACGAGCGCAAACGCCACCGCCCGGTGGCCTCCGGCGCCCTGCCCGTTCCCGTGGCCGTCATCGCCGGGATCGTGTTCGGCGTCGCGGCGCCCCTGGCCTCTCTGGCACTGGGCGACCTCCGCGTCACCGGACTGCTCGCCGGGTACGTCCTGCTCACCCTCCTCTACACCCGCCTCCTCCGCGACGTGGTCCTGTGCGACCTGGTCGTCGTGGCCGGATGCCACGTCCTGCGCGCCGTCGCCGGGGGCGTCGCCGTCGGCGTCCCCCTCACCTCCTGGTTCGTGCTCGTGCTCTCCCTGGGCGCGCTCCTGGTGGTGGTCGGCAAGCGCGAGGCCGAACTGCGCGCCGCCGGATCCGGCACGCCCGTGCGCCGCACGCTGTGCGCCTACACCAGGAGCTACCTCACCCAGACCCGCACCATGGCCTCCGGCGCGATGATCGTCACCTACTTCCTGTGGGCGCTGGAACCGGGCGGACACACGCTCTGGCACACACTGAGTATCGTTCCGTTCGTCATGTTCGTCCTGCGCTACAACCTGCTCGTCGACCGGGGGGTCGGCGAGGAACCCGAGGAGATCGCCCTGCGGGACCGCCCGATCCAGATCATGCTCGTCACGCTCGTGGCCCTCGTCGCCGCCGGGATCCACCTTTGAACCCGCCGACGCTGCTCACCGGTTGGGGCCGCACCGCGCCGACCGCCGCCCACGTCGTCCGGCCCCGGACCGCGCGTCAGGCCGCCGACGCCCTGGCCAGCGCGGGACCGCGCGGCGCCCTCGCCCGCGGGCTCGGCCGCTCCTACGGCGACGCCGCCCAGGCCGCGGGCGGTCTCGTCCTGGACTGCACGGAACTGACCGGGCCGCCCCGACTCGACCCCGACCGCGGCGAGGTCACCGCGCCCGCGGGCACGAGTATGGGACGGCTCATCACCGCTCTGCTGCGCGAGGGGCACTTCGTCCCCGTCACCCCCGGGACCCGGCACGTCACCCTGGGCGGAGCGATCGCCGCCGACGTCCACGGCAAGAACCACCACGCAGACTCCTCACTCGGCGCGCACGTCCGGGCCCTCACCCTGGTCACCCCCGACGGCCGAACCCGACGGCTGAGCCCCGACGGCGACGACACCGACCTGTTCTGGGCGACCGTCGGCGGCATGGGCCTCACCGGAGTCATCACCGAGGCCACCATCGCCGTCCACCCCGTCGAGACCGCCTACGCCCGGGTGGACACCGACCGCACCGGCGGCCTCGACGCCACACTGGACCTCATGGCGCGCACCGACGACGACTACCGGTACACCGTGTGCTGGCTCGACCTGCTGGCCCGGGGCGCCGCGACCGGGCGGGGCGTCCTCACCCGCGCCCACCACGCGCGGATCGCCGACCTTCCGCGCCCGCTGCGCCGCGATCCCCTGCACCACCGCCCCACGGCACCGGTCGGGGCTCCTCCCTGGGCGCCGCCGCGCCTGCTCAACCGGTGGACCGTCGGCGCGTTCAACGCCGCCTACCACGCGGCCGCGCCCGAACGCCGCCGCGGCCAGGCCCAGCCCCTGTCCTCCTTCTTCCACCCGCTCGACGCCGTGCGCGGCTGGAACCGGGTGTACGGACCGCACGGGCTGGTCCAGTACCAGTTCGTCGTGCCCTTCGGTGCGGAGGACACCCTCACCGACATCGTGACCGGCCTGTCGCGCGCGGGAGCGCCGTCCTTCCTCGCCGTCCTCAAACGCATGGGCGAGCCCACCCCCGGACCGCTCTCCTTCCCGCGCCCCGGATGGACCCTCGCGCTCGACCTGCCCGCGGACCTGCCCGGGCTGGGACGGCTGCTCGACGGGTTCGACGAGCGCCTGCTCGAGGTCGGCGGCCGCCTGTACCTGGCCAAGGACAGCCGCGCCCGCGCCGAGACCGTGCGCGCGATGTACCCCGACCTGCCCGCGTGGCGGCGCGTCCGCGAGCGGGCCGACCCCGACGGGGTGCTCGTCTCCGACCTCGCGCGCCGTCTGCGCCTGGTCTGACGGCGGCCCCGACACACAGCCGAAGGAGAGGACGACCGACCATGCGCGACTCGGTGGGAACCGTGCGGACGGTGCTGCTGCTCGGCGGCCGGAGCGAGATCGGCCTGGCCATCGTCGAACGGCTGGTCAGGGACGGCGCCCGCGAGGTGGTGCTCGCGGCCCGGGGCGGCGTGGAGGCGTACCCGAGCGCGCTCACCGCCCTCGGCGCCACCGTGCGCTCGGTGGACTTCGACGCGACCCTCCCCGACACCCACGTGAAGGTCGTCGACCACGTCGTGGAACTGGTCGGCGACCTGGACGTGGTCGTGGACGCGTTCGGCGTCCTGGGGGACCAGGCGGAGTTCGAGGCCGACCCGGCCGCCGCCGCCCGCGCCGCGGCGGTCACCTACACGGGACACGTGTCCGTCGGTCTGGCCGTGGCCGCGCGCCTGCGCGCCCAGGGCCACGGCGCGTTGGTCGTGCTCTCGTCCGTGGCCGGGGTGCGGGTGCGCCGGTTCAACTTCGTCTACGGGTCGGCCAAGGCCGGTCTGGACGGCTTCGCGCAGGGGTTGGCCGACTCCCTGCACGGCACCGGCGCGCGCGTGCTGGTGGTGCGCCCGGGCTACGTGCCGACGCGGATGTCCGCGCACGTGGATCCCGCGCCCTTCCCCGCCACGCCGGGGCGGGTGGCCGAGGCGGTGGCGGCCGGGTTGCGCTCCGGGGCCACCACGGTGTGGGCCCCGCGCGTGCTGGGACCGGTGTTCGCGGGGATGCGGATGCTCCCCCGGGCGGTGTGGCGGCGGCTGGGCCGCTGACCGGTCTCAGACCACGGTCGGATGGCGGGCGGCGGCGCCCTCACTAGCATGGGCCGGTATGTCCGACCGGAGACCGATCCGAACACGGCACGTCGGTGCCGACGTCCGCCTACCCGTGTGGGCCGAGGACGCCGCGCTCGCCAGCGGTGTCGCGGCGGTCGGGGCCGCCTTCGCGCTCTCCGATCCCCTCGCCGCGGTGCTGAGCGTGGCCCTGGGAGCCTCCCTCGCGGTGCGCAGGACCCTTCCGGCCCTGGCCCTGGCGTGGGCGACCGCCGCCGCGGGAGCACACGCGCTCCTCCTGACCGGACCCACCGCCGCGGTGATCGCCGTACCCGTCCTGGTCCACGGGCTCGCCCGATGGTCCCGGAGGGCGCCGGCACGGGTCGGTCTCGGCGTCGCGCTGGCCGGGGCCGTGGTCGGTCCCGTCCGGTGGCTGACGACCGGGGAGGAGGCGGTCGCCGCCGGGGACGTGCTGACGACCGTGGCGGCCCACGCGGGCGTGGTGCTGGTCGCCTACGCCCTCGGCCGCCGGGGACGGGACCGGGCGGACCGGGCCGCCGCCGAGGCGGTGGCCGAGGAGCGCGGCCGGATCGCACGGGAGGTGCACGACATCGTGGCGCACTCGCTGTCCGTGATCGCCGTCCAGGCCGAGGGAGGCCGGGCCCTGGCCGCGCGCGGCCCGGAGCGCACCTTCGAGGTGTTGTCGGTGGTCTCGGCGACCGCCCGGGAGGCGCTGGAGGACATGAGGGAGATGGTCGCGCTGCTGCGGCGGGGCGACACTCCCGGGAGCCCGGAGGGAAACCGGCCCCCTCCGGGGCTCGCCGACCTCGGGGAACTCGTCGGCGGGCTCGGAGGCCGGGCCCGGTTGCGGGTCGACGGGCCGCCCGCGGCGGTCGGGTCGGTGCTCGGCCTGACGGTCTACCGGCTCGTCCAGGAGTCCGCGACCAACTTCCTGCGCCACGCCGGGTCCGCCGCCGTCCTGGACGTGCTGGTGGTGGTCACGGCGGAGGCGGTCGAGGTCCACGTGAGCGACGACGGACTCGGTTCCGCCGCCCGCGACGACGGTCGCGGACACGGGCTGCGGGCCATGCGGGAGAGGGTCCGCCTGCACGGAGGGACGATGGTGTGCGGTCCGCGGGCACGGGAAGGGTTCGGACTCCACGCGGTGCTTCCGCTGCGGACGCCCACGGAGGAGGGGGTGCGACCATGAGCGTCTCCGTCTTCCTCGTCGACGACCAACGCCTGGTCCGCGACGGTTTCCGGATGATGATCGACGCCCAGGACGACATGGCCGTGGTCGGGGAGGCGGGAGACGGGGCCGCCGCGGTGGAGGCCCTGCGGACGGTCCGCGCGGACGTCGTCCTGATGGACATCCGCATGCCGGTGACGGACGGCGTCGAGGCGACCAGGAGGCTGACCCGGGCGGGGAACCCGGCACGGGTGCTGATCCTGACCACGTTCGACCTCGACGAGTACGTCTTCACGGCGCTCGGGGCCGGTGCCGCGGGGTTCCTCCTCAAGGACGCCCGCCAGGAGGATCTGCTGTCCGCGGTCCGGAGCGTGGCCGACGGCGGCTCCGTCCTGGCGCCGGGGCCGACCCGGCGTCTGCTGGACCGGGTCGTCGACACCCTCCCCGGCGGCCCCGGGCGCAACGCCCACGCCCGATCGCTGGCGACGCTCACGCCGCGTGAGACGGAGGTGCTCCGGGAGATCGCCGCCGGTGCGACGAACCGGGAGATCTGCGACCGCCTCCACATGGCCGAGGGCACCGTCAAGACACACGTGGGCCGCCTGTTGGCGAAACTGGGCCGCCGGGACCGGGTGGGCCTCGTGCTCTTCGCCTTCGAGGCCGGACTGGCCTCCCCGAACACGGACTGAGGCGGGCCGGAGGACCGAGGGGCCACCGCCTGACGGACCGGAGGACCCGGGACCGCGGTCGCATGCCGTGGACGTGAGGTTCGGACTCCGGGTGGATTCCCGCCGCCGCGGCGATCCGTAGTTTCGGTGGTCCCGCCAGCGCCGTGTCCGCCGAGGAGGCTCTCCGTGCCCCTGCCCGAAGCCGTGTTCGTCTGTTCGATCGTCGTCTCGCTGCTCGCCGCCTGGACGCCGCCCCGCGTCCCTGGGCCGCCCGCACGCGTCGCGGCCGTCCTCCTCCTGGCGGCCGGGGCCGGACTGGTGGTGGCGGGTGAACCGCGCTGGCAGTGGCTGCCGATCATCGCGGGGGCGGTCCTCGCCCTGGTGGCCCTCGCGTCGCGCCGACGCGGGCCACGGCGGGCCNCGTGGCCCTGGCGGTGACCGCCGTCGGATCCCTGGCGGCGTGGTCCTTCCCGGTGGTCGCCCTTCCGGAGCCGACGGGGGAGTACGCGGTCGGTACGACCACCGTGCAGTGGGACGACCGGGGGCGGGAGGAGACGTGGACGGACGACCCCGACGACCACCGGATCGTGGTCGCCCAGATGTGGTATCCGGCCGACGGGGACGCCGGACCGGGTGACCGCGCTCCCTACCTCGGGCGCAGCGCGGGCGCGGCGCGCGTGGTCGCCGACGGGCTGGCGGACGCGTTCGGTGTCCCCGGATTCCTGCTGGACGACGCGGCCCGAGCCGACACGCACGCGACCACGGACGCCGAGGTCGCGCCGGGGCGGTCGCGGTACCCGGTGGTGGTCTTCTCTCCCGGTCTCGGGGGTGTGCGCTCCCAGAACACGGCCTGGGCTCAGGAGCTGGCGAGCCACGGATACGTCGTGGTCGCGTTGGACCATCCCCACGACTCGGCGGTGGTCGTCCTGGAGGACGGGACGGTCATCCGGGGACGGGTGGCGGCGACGGGCGACCCGGACGAGGACGAGCGGCGCGCCGCGGAGTGGACGTCGATCCGGGCGCAGGACATGCGTTTCGTCCTCGCCCGTCTGCGCGAGGAGAACGACTCCGGTCGGGGACCACTGGCCGGACGGCTCGACCTGCGCCGCGTCGCCGCCGCCGGTCACTCCCTCGGCGGCGCGGCGGCCATCGCGGCCGCGGTCCGGGAACACGGGTTCACGGCCGTGATCGATCTCGACGGGTATCCGGGGCGCGTGGCGGCCACGACCTATCCCCAGCCGCTGCTCGCGCTCGTCGCGGGCGCGGGGGCGGGCGACGCCGAAGGTGACCGGCGCTACGCGGAGAGCCTGGACAGGGTCCTGGAGGCGAGCGCCGGACCGGGCTACCGGCTGACGGTCGCCGAGGCCGCGCACCTGAGTTTCACCGACGCGCCCCTCTACCTCCCGCCGGTGCCCTCACTGGTCGGAACGGCCGACCGGACCGCCGCGCACCGGACCACCGCGCGGGCCACGCTCGTCTTCCTCGACGTGACGCTGCGCGGCGCGTCAGAGGATCTCGACGCGGCGCTGTCGGATCTCGGCGACCTGACCGTGTTCCCCGGGTGACCGGACCGCGTCGCGGCCCGGGTGGGGCGCACCGGGTGTCCGCTCGCCGAGCGGACACCCGGTGGCGCTCACGTCCGCCGCGTGCCCACGCCCGCGGCGGTCAGGCGGTAGAAGGCCAGCGGAACCAGGCACGAGAGCATGATCGCGGCGGGCACCAGCGTGCTCCCGACCAGCATGCCCCGCAGGGCCTCGTCGCTCTGGCGCACGGTCTCGCCCGCGCCGGACTCCACGTATCCGCTGACCGCCAAGGACAGGGACAGCAGTCCCGTGCCCACGGCCTGCGCCATCGCCTCACCCGAGGTCCACACCCCGGACAGAACGCCACCCTGGCGCTGCCCCGACTCGCTCGGTGTGGCCAAGCAGTCGGCCAGCATGGAGGCCGGAAGCAGATGGGTTCCGGACAACCCGACACCGACCAGGACGGACGACAGCACCGCCCCGGGCACGCCCCAGACCGGGATGAGCAGCAGTCCCAGACCGCCGAGCGCGAACACCCCGGCCGCGTACCCGGCCGCCGCCCGTTTGTCGACGCGCACCGACAGTCGTTTCCACAGCGGTGCCGTGACCATCAGCGGCACCAGGACGCACATCATGAGAATGCTCGTGTAGGCCGGTTCACCCATGACGTTGGCGGTGACGTAGGGAACGCCCGCCACCATCGTCCCGCTCGCGACCGCCATGAGCAGGTGGGCCGGGAACAGCACCCGGAAGTGCCGGTGGCCGAACGCCGCCCGCAGCTGGGGTAGCAGCCCCTCGGTCCGGTGACCGAACACCGGACGCGGGGCCCGTCGCGTGCCCGCGACGGAGCCCAGCATGGCCGCCAGGAGCACCGCTCCCATCGCCAGGCCCATGACCCGGTAGCCGGTGGCGTCGTCGTCGAAGGACGACTGGATGACCGGCGCCGCCGCCCCGCCGAGCAGCAGGGCCAGCCCGACGAAGGCGGTCCGCCACGTGTTGAACGTGGACCGCTCGTGGTAGTCGTCGGTGATCTCACCCGGCATCGCGGTGTGCGGTACCTGGAACATCGACGCCGCAAGCGCGGCCGCGACGAAGAGCAGCGCCACGTACCCGGCGGCCGCGTCCCCCTGGAGGGGAGGGCCCGCGAACACGGCCGCGAACAGGACCGGGAGGGTCAGCGCGCCCGCGAGCATCCACGGACGGCGCGGACCCCACGACGATCGCGTCCGATCTGACCAGATGCCGATGTACGGACTGACCAGAAGATCGACCAGCTTGGGCAGGAAGACCACGATCCCCGCCAGAGCGGGACTCACCGAGAGGGAGTCGGTCAGGTAGATGAGCAGCAGCAGGCCCGGAACGGTGTTGAACACACTCGTGGCCACGGCGCCGCTGCCGTACCAGGCGTGCACCGACCGCGGCAGGGCGCCGGACCCGCCCCGACGGGGCTCGTCCCCGTGACCGCCCGCGGGGCCGGACCGGTCGTCGCAGATCGGGGAGCCGGTGGGAGGCGGTGTCACGCCGAACCGTCCGCGCCGGCCCCCTCGACGTGTCCGACCGGGTCGACGTCGTGCGCCACCGGGCAGCTCGCGGGGAACGTGCCGATCCGGTTGACGTCGTAGCCCTTCGGGTAGCTGCGCACGTTCGGGTTGTTGTCCGCCCACAGCGGCTCCTCGCGCGGCTTCATCCTGCGCACCACCTTGGCGCGCAGCTTCAGGGCGATGTCCGAGGAGCGGCGCCAGGCACGGCTCGGCGGGTCGTAGCGGAAGGCCCGGATCAGGGAGTCGTCGAGGATCGCCATCGAGAACTTGCGCGCCAACCCGGCCACACGCGGCGGGTAGAAGGTGACCATGAGGTCGAGGGTGGCGTCGGAGACCGCGCGGCCGCCCTCGGTGTAGGCGAAGTGCTCGTCCTCGTAGGCGTCCAGGAGTGTGCGGAACTCCTCGTAGGTCTCGGGGATGTCCTTGATCCCCATGTGTCTGCCGAGCTTGCGGTAATAGTGCGTGATCGCCGCGATCTCGTGGTCGGACAGGCGGCGCCACCCGTACCCGTAGTCGTTGAGCCAGCGCACGGGCA
>NZ_ANBC01000257.1:0-293 GCF_000341125.1 Nocardiopsis lucentensis DSM 44048
CCACCGTCGGAACCATCGTCGCCGCCGTCGGAACCACCGTCGGAACCGTCATCGCCGCCAGGAGGGTTACCGTCGTCGCCGTCGTCACCACCGGGAGGATTGCCGCCCGTGCCGTCGTCGCCGCCGTCACCCGGATTGTCCAGCACATCGGCCGGGGAGAGCTGGGGCACCGTGGAGGACGCCACCGGTTCCTGGCCCGCCTGGGGGACGGCGGTGGACGCGGTTTCATCGGTCGTGTCGGCGAACGCCGGTCCGACCGAGAACCCAGCCATGAACAGGCTGGGGGGGGGGCC
>NZ_ANBC01000257.1:298-4942 GCF_000341125.1 Nocardiopsis lucentensis DSM 44048
CGCTTCTTGGGGGACATCCGTCTCCTTTCCTATCTTCGTTGTGTACTCATTGAGGGGGAATGGCATAGAGGTGGTCGTCATGGAGCACGACCGCGTTGTCGCCGAGCAGTCCCTGTGGCCGCTCGGCTCCTTCGGGGAGGTCGGAGACCGTGCCGTCCGCGCGAACCGCCACGGAGCGCCCGTCCAGTTCACCGAAGACCTGGTCGCCGACGGCGATCTCCGCTGCGAAGCCCGGCACGACGGAGCCGTCGCCGCTCTCCAGGTCGACCACGGTCGGGCCGTAGGAGGCCGTCCGTGTGCCGATCGGCCAGGACGCGTATCCCGCACCCTCGAGGTCGGAGGCGTCGACCTCGATCGCGGCGACCACGGCGCCGTTCTGACCGTCGTGGAAGGCCATGTGGCTTCCGTCGCCTTCGGCGGAGCGCCAGAGGACGATGACGTACTCCCGCAGGGCGGTGAGCACCCGGTCCATCTCGCCCGCCCCTTCCGGACGCTGGGCGTGGACCTCGGTCGAGCCTCCGTCCGGGTCGACCCACACCCAAGGGCCGTCCACGACCGCGGTGAGGACGCGATCACCCTCGGCCAGCATGGAGGCCGCGCCCCCGGGAACCTCGACCTCCCGGAGCTCACCGCCCACGGGAACGAAGTCGTCCTCGTCCGTGCGCACGAGCACGGACTCACCGGCGTACTGAGCCACCGCGTCGTCGGGCAGGTCGACGCGATCGGGGGCGCCGCCCTCCTCCGACCAGAACAGCAGGGCGTCGGCGGTCTCCAACACGACGGCGGGGGCACCGTCGTATCGCACGATGTGCGGGATGCCCAAGGACTCTCCCGTCTCCACGGGGAGGTCGGCCGCCCAGAGGCGCTCACCCTCGGCGTCGTACAGATGGAGTTGGTCCCCGGGAGCGATCACGGACAGCAGTTCGCCGTCCCTGCTGACCCTCGGCTCGGTCCCGGGCGCCACCTCGGCGTCGAACACGACGGTCCCGGCGAAGCCGGGGGGCGCGGGCCACGGCAGTGGTTCGGCGGCCTCCTCCGTGCCCCCGCTCGCGGGGGTGGCCGGTGCCTCCGGAAGGAAGCGCAGGGTCAGGGCGCCCGCGCCGACGATCAGGGCCAGCGCGAGTACGGCGGCCCCGGCGATCAGCGGGACCCGCCCGCGCCGACCGCGCCGTCCCTCCTCGGGGCGGGGGGCCTGTGGACGGCCGGGTTCGACCGTGTCGGCGGCCTGCACCACACCGTCGGGGGTGGCGACCAACCGCCAGAAGCCGTTGGCGTCACGGGCGTCGACGAGCACCGGCCGTCCGATCCCGGCGGCGTAGCCGGTGGCGACGTCCAGCGCCGCGCGTCTGGTCTCCCGAGGTGCCTGACCGGTGACGATCTGGCGGTGCCCCTCGATGGAGATCTCCGCGCTCCGCTCGTCGGGAGCGATGACGATGACGACGGTGGGCCGGGAGTGCTCCGGTCGGGACGCCCGGCTCATGGTGCCTCCGAAGGCATGGGAAAGGTGAACCTGTTCGTGTGAGGGGTGACGGGTGACCTCGATCAGCTATGACGGTGGCTCGCGGCCTGGGGCCGCCAGGGGGCGCGTGTTGGTGAACACGTCGTCACTGCTGCACGAGATGATACTGACCGCCGGTGACCGTGCCGGATCGGGATGTGGATGGGGAATTCGGTCAATGGTGGCCGCGGCAGCGGAGGCGCGCCGCGCATTTCTGCCATGACCTGCACATTCTCCTCTTCCCAGGGTCCAACACACGCCTCCAGAACATCCTCGACGGTGGATTGGACACCTGGGGAGGGCATTTGGTTCACACCGAAAATGGCCGGATCCGGCCAGCCCGTCAGCGGCCGTTC
This sequence comes from Nocardiopsis lucentensis DSM 44048, assembly GCF_000341125.1. GTDB lineage: Bacteria > Actinomycetota > Actinomycetes > Streptosporangiales > Streptosporangiaceae > Nocardiopsis > Nocardiopsis lucentensis. The sequence continues at coordinate 2,153 of NZ_ANBC01000257.1, forward strand.
GCCTCGGAGATGGTGTCGATGACCGCCTTCTCCCGCCGCCGGACCAGGCGGTCGGCGCGTTCGAAACCGCGGTCGGCGATCTCCGCCCGCGCCGAGGCGGTGCGCACGGTCGGCCACATCGCGTCGATCTCGGAGTTGAGCGAGGAGCCGGCGAGGACCGCGACGGCCATGACGTAGAGCCAGGCCAAGATGGCGATCGGCGCGGCGAGGGACCCGTAGATGCTCACATCCCCCAGGGAGGCGTCCAGGTAGGCGCGCAGTCCGGCGGAACCGCCCATCAGCACGACCGTGGCGAGTAGCGCTCCGGGCAGGTGGCGCCACGGGGGTGTGCGCACCGGGACGCTGAGCGCGTACAGGAGTGTGACGGCGGTCGTGGCGAGCAGGCCGACCACCGGCCAGTAGAAGTGGTTGAGCCGCCCCACCGTCGCCGGGAGCAACTGGTGGACCAGGTCGGGGCCGGCGACGAGGACCGGTAGCACCAGGATCGCGAACAGCAGGCCGCCCAGGTAGGCGACGAAGGCCAGGATGCGCTGGCGCAACCACCCCCGGAGTTCGTCGAGTCCGTAGGCGATGGTGATGGAGCGGATGAACACGTTCATCGCCCGCGACCCCGACCACAGCGACACCAGGAAGGTCACCGACAGGAGGCCGCCGCGCACCCCGCCGAGGAAGTCGTCGACGAGCGGTTCCACGACCGTGCTCACGGTGTCCGGGGTCAGCGCGCGGGCCGCCAGGTCCAGCATCCACAGGCGGATCTCCTCGACCATGTCCGGCCCGAGCACCGCCGCCAGCGGCCCCAGGGCGCCCAGGAGGCACAGCAGGAGCGCGGGCAGGGAGATCAGGGAGAAGAAGGCGGACTCGGCGGCCAGGCCGAACACCCGGTACCGGGAGAACGAGCGGATCGTGCGCAGGAACAGCAGGATGGCACCATGCGTGAACGAGTGCCGACGCAACCACGCGTCGATCGCGCCCCACAGGCTCTCCCAGAATCCCACCACGGGAAGAACGTTAGCGGCCGCGTGGGCTCGGGCGCCCGCCCCGGCACCGCCCGGGAGTGACGTGACTCACGTGCGGACGTGGCGAACGTGCCTGGACAAGGGGCCGGACCGCGTGCCATTCTCGATGCATGATCGCTGCTCTGGACCCCATGCTCTGCGTGCGCCGCCACGTGGACTTCCTTCGGGTCCGTAGCGCCATCTGTTGCAGCGTCGGTTGATCTCGCCGCCTTTGTGACGCACCCGTTGTTCAGGGGTGCGCGCGGCCCCGGCGCTCGCCCTCTTCGATTCCCACACCCGTGGTTCTCCACCCGTCCGCCCAGCACGACGACGTGCGGCGCGATCGGGCCAGCGGTGCGGGCGCCGGGCCCGTGAGCACTCCGCGACCCTATCGGAGACACCCGCGATGCCTCCCTCTTCCGCGCAGCCAGGCAAGTCCGCGACGGCGGCCAAGCCCCGCCGCCGCCGCCGCCGTGGCGAGGGCCAGTGGGCCCTCGGCTACCGCGAGCCGCTGAACAAGAACGAGGAGAACAAGAAGAACGACGACGGACTCAACGTCCGCGACCGGATCATCAACGTCTACTCCAAGGCGGGATTCGACTCGATCGATCCCGCCGACCTTCGCGGGCGGTTCCGCTGGTACGGGCTCTACACCCAGCGCGCCCCCGGTATCGACGGCGGCAAGACCGCCGTGCTGGAGCCCGAGGAACTCGACGACCGCTACTTCATGCTGCGGATCCGCATCGACGGCGGTCAGCTGTCGGTGGCCCAGCTGCGCGCGGTCGCTGAGATCTCCCGTGACTATGGGCGCGACACCGCCGACATCACCGACCGGCAGAACGTCCAGCTGCACTGGGTGCGGGTGGAGGACGTCCCCGCCATCTGGGAGAAGCTGGAGTCGGTGGGCCTGTCCACCACGGAGGCCTGTGGCGACACCCCGCGCGTGATCCTGGGCTGTCCCCTCGCGGGCGTGGCCGAGGACGAGGTCCTGGACGCCACGCCGGAGGTGCACCAGGTCTACGACGACCACATCGGCAGCCCCCTGTTCTCCAATCTGCCGCGCAAGTTCAAGTCGTCGATCTCCGGGTGCTCGTCGTACTGCACCAACCACGAGATCAACGACGTGGCCTTCGTCGGTGTGCGCGACGAGGCCGGTGAGGCGGGCTACGACCTCTTCGTGGGCGGCGGCCTGTCCACCAACCCGATGTTCGCCAAGCGCCTGGGCACGTTCGTCCGCCCCGACCAGGTCAGCGAGGTGTGGGCCGGGGTCTGCTCGGTCTTTCGCGACTACGGCTTCCGCCGTCTGCGCACCCGCGCACGGATCAAGTTCCTCATCAAGGAGTGGGGCCCGGAGAAGTTCCGCCAGGTACTGGAGGAGGAGTACCTGGGCTACGCGCTGGCGGACGGCCCTGCGCCGGAGCTGGACCCCGGGTTGGAGCGCGACCACGTGGGCGTGCACCGCCAGCGTGACGGGAAGTTCTACGTCGGCTTCGCACCGAAGGTGGGCCGGGTGTCGGGCAGCACGCTGCTACGCGTCGCCGACATCGCCGAGGCGCACGGGTCGGACCGCGTCCGCACCACCGCCGACCAGAAGCTGGTCATCCTCGACGTGGCCGGGGACCGGGTCGACTCGATCAGCGCCGCTTTGGAGGCCGAGGAGCTCCAGGTCCGGCCGAGCACGTTCCGCCGCCAGACCATGGCGTGCACGGGCATCGAGTTCTGCAAGCTGGCGATCGTGGAGACCAAGGGCCGCGCCGCGTCCCTCATCGACGAGCTGGAGAAGCGGCTCCCCGAC
>NZ_ANBC01000258.1 GCF_000341125.1 Nocardiopsis lucentensis DSM 44048
GCGCGCATCCAGGTCGCCGACATCGGGCTCAAGGGCCAGTTGGTGATGAACGAGCGCGGCGAACAGGTGGAGGGCTACCAGATCCACCTGGGCGGCGGCATGGGGCTGACTGCGGCCTTCGGCAAGAAGGTCCGCGGCCTGAAGACCACCGCCGACGAGCTGCCCGACTACGTGGAGCGCGTGCTGCGCCGCTTCCAGGTTCAGAAGGAGGACGGGGAGTCCTTCGCCGCCTGGGTCGGACGGGCCGACGAGGCCGACCTGAAGTAGGACACGGACACCCGGCCCCGGAAGCGGGGCCGGGCCGACCACCAAGGAAGAAGAGGTGCGCCATGTCCGAGAGGGCCGCGCCCCACTACTGCCCGTACTGCGGTGACGAGGACCTGGTGCCCGAGGAGGGCGCCGCGGTCAAGGGCGAGGGATACCCCTGGGCCTGTCTTTCCTGTGCCCGGGTGTTCCGGGTGAAGTACGTCGGGTTGCGCTCCGCGTCGTTCTCCGCGGGAGGCGCCCCCTCCAGACCGACGGAAGGTAACGCATGAACGCCACCACCACCCCTGTGGGCGGTCCCGAACTCGCCGAGCGGGCCGCGCGTGAACTGGAGGAGGCCTCCACCCGGGAGATCATCGCCTGGGCCGCGGAGACCTTCGGCGACGGCCTGTGCATGACCTCGTCCATGGCCGACGCGTTGATGGTCGACCTGGCCTCCCGGGTCGTACCGGGGATCGACGTGATCTTCCTGGACACGGGGTACCACTTCGCCGAGACCCTCGGCACGCGCGACGCGGTCGAGTCGGTGTACGACATCAACCTCATCAACGTGGAGCCGAACCGCACGGTGGCCGAGCAGGACGGGGCCCTGGGGCCGCGCCTGCACGGACGCAACCCCGAACTGTGCTGCCACCTGCGCAAGGTCGAACCGCTCAAGCGGGCGCTGGCGCCGTACTCCGCGTGGCTGACCGGGTTGCGCCGGGAGGACTCGGTGACCCGCCGCGACACGCCGATCGTCCAGTGGGACCGGCGCCGCCGCATGACCAAGGTGAACCCGATCGCGCGGTGGACCCAGGACGACGTGGACTCCTACATCGCCGAACACGGTGTGATGGTCAACCCCCTTCAATACGATGGATATCCGTCCATCGGCTGTGAGCCGTGCACCCGGCGCGTGGCTCCGGGCGAGGATCCGCGCAGCGGCCGGTGGGCCGGGCTCGGCAAGACCGAGTGCGGGATCCACGTGTAGGCCGTGAGGCCACGGTGGCGGGACGACGCATCCTCGTCCCGCCACACCCAAGACCCAGAGAAGGAGGCGGGAGCTTCCTTCCCAGCCTGAAGGACGGGCTATCCGCCCCGAGAGGTCCATGAGCACGGAGATTCAGCACCGAGTGGAACGTGGAGCGATCCCGCTCCTGGCAGTGGCGCACGGCAGTGCCGACCCCCGGTCGACGACGGCCGTGTCGGCGCTGTTCGACCGGGTGCGCGCGTCGCGCCCCGACCTGGACGTCCGTGTGTCCTACCTGGACCACGTGTCTCCCGGCCCCGAGGACGCGCTGACCGACCTGGCCGCGGGTGGCGTGGGCGAGGTCGTGGTGCTGCCGACCCTGCTCACGGCGGCCTACCACAGCAAGGTGGACCTGCCCCGGGTCCTGGCCAAGGCCCAGGAGGAGAGCCCCTGGTTGCGCGTGTCCTACGCCGACACCCTGGGACCGCACCCGCTGCTGTTGGACGCGGTGGAGCGGCGCCTGGCCGAGGCCGGCGCGCGTCCCGCCCCGGACACGGCCCTGGTGCTGGTCTCGGCCGGTTCCAGCGACGCCGAGGCCAACGCGACGGTGCGGTCCCTGGCGGCCCGGTTGGCCGAGCGCGGGCCGTGGCGGGAGGCCGTCGCGGCGTTCGCGTCGGCGCAGTCGCCCGATCCCGGCGAGGCGGTCGCCGACCTACGGGAGCGGGGCGCCGAGAACGTGGCCGTGGCCAGCTACCTGCTGGCGCCGGGTTTCTTCTCCGACCGGGTCCGCGACCGGTCGACGGCGGCTGGTGCGTCGGTGGTGTCCGAGGCACTGGGTGACGCGCCCGAGCTGGCCAGGGTGGTGCTGGAGCGCTACGACGCCGCGGTGGCCGCACGGCACGCCCGCGTCTGACACGGCCGGGACGGGGCGGACGCCGGGTCGTCCGCCCCGTCCACAGATCGCGGATTGGCACTTGTGACGGCCCGTGGCGCGAAGAAGAATCGTTGGCGCGGCGACCCGTCCGGGCCGCCGAAGCGATGAGAGCGAGCGGGGGCCGAGGTGTCGGAGCACGGTGATGCGCACGGGGGGATCCGGGAACTGCTGCGGGGGCTGCCCGTGTTCGCGGGTCCGATCGCGGAGTTCGACCCGTCGACCGCGCCGGAGGATCCGGCACGGCTGTTCACGGACTGGTTCGCCGAGGCGGTGGCGGCCGGGGTTCGAGAGCCGCACGCGATGACGGTGGCCACGGTCAACGAGCGGGGGGAGCCGTCCTCCCGGGTGGTCATCATGAAGGACTTCACCCTCGAGGGATGGTGGTTCGCCACCACCACGGGCTCGCGCAAGGGGCGGGATCTGGCCAGGAACCCGGCGGTGGCGCTGTCGTTCTACTGGGGTGAGCAGGGGCGGCAGATCAGGGTGCGCGGGTTCGCGGAACTGGCCGACCCCGACCGGTGCGCCGCCGACTACCTGGCCAGACCCCTGGAGTCGCGGGTGGCCGGCCTGCACGGACGGCAGAGCGAGCCCCTGACCGACCTGACCGACATCCACCGCGCGGCCGACGAGAGCCGTGCGCGACTGGAGGCCGACCCGGACCTGGTGCCGTCGGACTGGGGACTGTACCGGGTGGCGGCGACCGAGATCGAGTTCTGGCAGGCCGACCGGGACCGACGGCACACGCGCCTGCGCTACACGAGGCCCACCGTCGACTCCGGGTGGGACCGCGAACTGCTGTGGCCGTGAGGCGCGGGTGATCCGGGTGGGTCGTGTTCCCGGTGTCGGACCGGGCCCGGGCAGTGCCTGTTCCATCGGTCGTGTACGTCGCGCCGGATGCCGCATCACCCCTCAACCGAACCCGGTTCGGTTGGAGCCCGGTGGCACAGGTTACGATTCCCGCACTCCCACCGCCGACCCACGGACGGAAAGGCAACGATGCCCGCCACACACGAGGTGTTCAACCAGGCCATCCCGCTCGGCGACTACGCCGCCGCGGACGATCCCGCGCTCCTGGAGGGGCTGCGCCGCGAGGGTGCCGGGTGGGCCGAGGCGGAGGTGCGCGAGGTCGGCACCGCCGCGGGCACCGAGCGAGTCCGTTCCTGGGGAGAGTCGGCCAACGCCTATCCGCCGGTCCTGCGTACCCACGACCGGTACGGCCACCGCGTGGACGAGATCGACTACCAGCCCGCCTACCACGTGCTCATGGAGCAGGCGGTTGAACACGGACTGCACGCGGCCCCCTGGGCGGACGAGCGGGCGGGCGCGCACGTGGCGCGCGCCGCCAAGTTCTTCCTGTGGTCGCAGCCGGAGAGCGGCCACGGCTGCCCGGTCTCGATGACCTACGCGGTGGTCCCGGCGCTGCGCCACGCTCCCGAACTGGCCGAACGATACGAGCCGCTGCTGACCTCGCGGACCTACGACTTCGGGCTGCGCCCGCCCCTGAGCAAGCGGGGCCTCATCGCGGGCATGTCGATGACGGAGAAGCAGGGCGGCTCCGACGTGCGCGCCAACACCACACGCGCCGTGCCCACCGCGGAGGGCCACCACCTGCTCACCGGGCACAAGTGGTTCACGTCGGCGCCCATGAGCGACTTCTTCCTCACCCTCGCCCAGGCGCCGGAGGGGCTGAGCTGCTTCCTCGTCCCCCGGGTGCTGCCCGACGGCACCCGCAACGCGCTGTACGTCCAGCGCCTCAAGGACAAACTGGGCAACCGGTCCAACGCGTCGGCCGAGCTGGAGTACGACGGCGCGGTCGCGCACCTGGTGGGCGAACCCGGCCGGGGCGTGCGCACCATCATCGACATGGTCAACAGCACCCGGCTGGACTGCGTGATCGGATCGGCGGCCGGGATGCGCGCCGCCGTGGTGCACGCCCTCCACCACGCCGAACACCGCTCCGCGTTCGGAGCGCGCCTGATCGAACAACCGCTCATGCGCAACGTCCTGGCCGACCTGGCACTGGAGTCCGAGGCGGCCACCACGCTGATGACCCGCCTGGCCGGGGCCGTGGACCGCTCGGTCCGGGGGGACGAGGCGGAGACCGCCTTCCGCCGCCTGGGGGTGGCCGTGGGCAAGTTCTGGGTGACCAAGCGCCAGCCCCCGCACGCGGCCGAGGCCCTGGAGTGCCTGGGCGGCAACGGGTACGTCGAGGAGTCGGGGATGCCCCGCCTGTTCCGGGACTCCCCGCTCAACTCCATCTGGGAGGGGTCGGGGAACGTGGCCGCGCTGGACGTACTGCGGGCGATGGGCCGCAACCCGGAGTCGGTCGAGGCGCTGTTCACCGAGTTCCGCGCCGCGGCGGGCGTCGACGACCACTTCGACGCGGCACTCAAGCGGCTGGAGCAGGCCCTGTCCGACCTGGACGAGGCGCAGTACCGTGCCCGATCGGTGGTCGAGCTGATGGCCCTCACCCTCCAGGCCTCGCTACTGCTGCGGCACGCACCGGCCCCCGTCTCGGCGGCGTTCACCGCCAGCCGCCTGGGCGGCGACTGGGGGCACGTGTTCGGCACCCTGCCCCGCGGGGTGGACACCGAGGCGATCCTGGAGCGCGCCCGGCCGCGGGGGTAGGCGGTGTTCTCCGGGGTCCGAGCCTCGGCCCGGGTACGGGCGGCCCGGCGGTGGCCCCCGGGTGGCCGCTCCGAAGAACGCACCCCGTGGCCGTGGTCGGGGCCACGGCCGCGGTGGTGTGTCGGGGTCGAGATCCGTGTGAGAACACACCGATAATTCCCACGAAAAGCCACAAATCGAGACAGTGCGCGAATGATCATCGCTCCTGGTCGGCATAATCCGGCGATCGGAGCGGAAGGAAGAAGGCGAAACCGACCGACCGCTTTCGGGCCGGGGTGGGACGCGGCACGGGCCCTTCGAGCTGGGAGGATCCCCGAACGCCCCCGCACCGGCCGGCGAAGGCCCCGACACCAAGAGACTGACGACGCCAATGGTGGAAGTCTGGCCCGGTAGTTCCTATCCGCTCGGTGCGACCTTCGACGGGTCCGGCACCAATTTCTCCCTCTTCTCCGAAGTCGCCGAACGGGTCGACCTGTGCCTGTTCGACGACGAGGGGGAGGAGACCCGAGTACCCCTCACCGAATACGACGGATTCGTCTGGCACGGGTACCTTCCCGGTGTCGGCCCGGGACAGCGGTACGGATACCGCGTCCACGGCCCCTACGCGCCCGAACACGGTCTGCGCTGCAACCCCAACAAGTTGCTCACCGACCCCTACGCCAAGGCCCTGAACGGCGAGCTCACCTGGCACGAGTCGCTGTTCAGCTACCATTTCGCCGCCCCGACCCGCCGGAACAACGCCGACAGCGCACCCTACGTGCCCAAGTGCGTGGTGGTCAGCCCGTTCTTCGACTGGGGAAACGAGTCCCGGCCCAGCACCCCGTACCACCGGACGGTGATCTACGAGGCGCACGTGCGCGGCCTGACCATGCGCCACCCCGGCATCCCGGAACACCAGAGGGGCACCTACTCCGGCCTGGCCCACCCCGCGGTGATCGACTACCTCACCTCGCTCGGGGTGACCGCGGTCGAGCTCATGCCCGTCCACCACTTCGTCCCCGAGCACGCCATGGTGGCCCGCGGACTGACCAACTACTGGGGGTACAACACCCTCGCCTACCTCGCCCCGCACAGCGGATACGCCGCGCTCGGTTCCCGGGGACAGCAGGTCCAGGAGTTCAAGGCGATGGTGAAGTCGCTGCACGAGGCCGGGATCGAGGTGCTCCTGGACGTGGTGTACAACCACACCGCCGAGGGCGACCACATGGGCCCCACCCTGTCCCTGCGCGGGATCGACAACCTGAGCTACTACCGCGTCAGCGACGAGGACCAGCGCTACTACCTCGACTACACCGGCTGCGGCAACAGCCTGAACGTGCGCCACCCGCACTCGCTCCAGCTCATCATGGACTCGCTGCGGTACTGGGTCCTGGAGATGCATGTGGACGGGTTCAGATTCGACCTCGCGTCGGCGCTGGCACGGGAGTTCCACGACGTGGACCGGTTGAGCACGTTCTTCGACATCGTCCAGCAGGACCCGGTGATCTCGCAGGTCAAACTGATCGCCGAACCCTGGGACGTCGGTCCCGGCGGCTACCAGGTGGGCAACTTCCCGCCTCTGTGGACGGAGTGGAACGGCAAGTACCGCGACACCGTGCGCGACTACTGGCGGGGTCAGCCGGTGTTGGGCGAACTCGCCTCCCGCCTGGCCGGATCCAGCGACCTGTACCAGGACGACGGCCGGCGCCCGGTGGCCTCCATCAACTTCATCACCTGCCACGACGGTTTCACCCTGGCCGACCTGGTCTCCTACGACCACAAACACAATGAGGACAACGGCGAGGACAACCGGGACGGCACGGACGACAACCGCTCGTGGAACCACGGTGTGGAGGGGCCCACCCGGGACCCCGCGATCATCACCCTGCGCCGCCGCCAGGTGCGCAACTTCCTCACGACCCTGTACCTGTCCCAGGGGGTCGTGATGCTCTCCCACGGCGACGAGGTGGGCCGCACCCAAGGCGGCAACAACAACGCCTACTGCCAGGACAACGAGATCGCCTGGATCGACTGGAAGGACGCCGGTCTGGACGGGGAGGACCCCGACAACGACCTGCTCGACTACGTCCGGGTGCTCGCCCGTCTGCGCCGCGACCACCCGGTCTTTCGGCGGCGCAGGTTCTTTCGCGGCAGCCCCGTCGAGGGCGGCCGGGGCGACGGGCGCGGACTTCCCGACATCGTGTGGCTGCGGCCGGACGGAAAGCCGATGTCGGGGCCGGACTGGAACTCCACGGGTCAGGCACTCGGTGTGTTCCTCAACGGCGACGCCATCACCGAGCCCGACCCGCGCGGGCGCAGGATCCGCGACAGTTCGTTCCTGCTGCTCCTCAACAGCGGCGCGGACGCGGTGGACTTCACCCTGCCCGGGACGGAGTACGGAATGGCGTGGGAGACGGTCCTGGACACGGCCGAGCCCGATGTGTCCGGGCGCCCGTCCGCGGCGGCCTCCGACCCCGTCAGGGTGATCGACCGGGCGCTGGTGCTGCTGCGGAGGGTCTCCCACCGGCACGGACGGCTGCCGTAGGCGCGGTGGAACCCGTCCGGGTCGGGAGGATGCCAAGCTAGGACATCATGGCTTCGAACACCGCACCGCCCGACCCCGACCCGTTCCACCAGCTCCTGCCCCACGGCGGCACGGACGTGGACCTGGCCTCCCTGTACGCCTATCCCGACGACCTGGACCGCCCATGGGTGCGCGCCAACATGGTCTCCAGCGCCGACGGGGGCGCGATCGGCCCGTCCGGGCGTAGCCGCGACCTGTCCTCCGCCTCGGACCGGAAGATCATGGGCATCCTGCGCGGCCTGTGCGACGTGGTGCTGGTGGGCGCGGCGACCGCCCGTATCGAGGGCTACGCGCCCGTCCGCCCGCGTGCGGCGTGGGAGCCGCTGCGGCGCGGACGGCCGCGGACACCGCCGATCGCGGTGGTCTCACGGACCCTCGACGTCCCTGAGCGGCTGCTGGCCCCGGGGCCCGAGGAGGCGCGCACCATCGTGTTCACCACGGCCTCCGCGCCCAGGGAGCGACGCGAGCGGGTCGGCGCGTGCGCCGACCTGGTCGTCGTCGACGGTGTCTCCGTGGGACCCGAGCACATCGTCAACGCCCTCGGCGAACGGGGCCTGTGCCGCGTGCTGACCGAGGGCGGCCCGCACCTGCTCGCGGAGTTCGTCGCGGCCGGGCTGCTGGACGAGCTCTGCCTGACCCTCAGCCCCCACCTGTTGGGGGCGGGCTCCCCCCGCGTGGTCACCGGGGGTCCCGGGACCCCGGGCGCCCCGACGCGGGCCTCGGTGAGGAACACACCCGTGCGCATGGCGCACCTTCTGGAAGCAGACGGAAACCTCTTCGCGCGTTACCTCCGAGAATAGGGAGGTTACTGGGGTTCGGCCGGATCCGGCCGGTTTCGGCTGCCCCACAACCACGCATGAACCGCCCCGCAACCGGACATACCCGATGTGTGCCATCCACTGGAAACACCCCCACTGGACACACCGCATTGACGGGGCTTGCCGGCTTGGCCCCCCGGGCGAGAGGATGAACGAGAGTGCCGACGTCCGACAACGGGTCCCCTCCGGTCTACCGGGAGATAGCCGAGGAACTACGCGGACAGATCCGCTCCGGGCGGTACGCCGACGGCGACCGCCTTCCCGGGGAGAACACCCTGATGGAACGCCATGGCGTCGCACGGGCCACCGCACGCCAGGCGCTCTCCGTACTCATCAACGACGGCCTGGCCGTGGCCGTGCGCGGCTCGGGCATCTACGTCCGGCTCTTCCGGCCCGTCCGAAGACACGGCGCGCGCCGACTGTCCCAGGAGCTCTGGGGCAACGGTCGGGCGATCTGGCAGACCGACAGCGCGGACCGCGGTTACGAGGTCGACTCCATCGACGTGACCGAGGCCGTGGCCCCCGACCACGTGGCCCGTGCACTGGAACTGCCCGGGGGAGCTCGGGTCCTGCGCCGCTCCCGCCGCTACCTCGTCGACGGCCGACCCGTGCAGAGCGCCGTCTCCCACCTTCCGCTGACCGTGGTGGAGTCCCGGACCGGCTCCCTCGCCGCGCGCCGCGTCCGCGAACACGACACCGGACCCGGCGGGATCTACGCGCGGTTGGCCGACCTGGGGTACGCGCCCGCCCATTTCACCGAGGAGATCCGGGTGCGCATGCCCACCCCCGAGGAGAGGTCGGATCTGGCGATCGCGGCGGGCACGCCCGTCCTGGAGGTGGCCCGCACCGCGCTGACCGGGGAGCATCGCCCGGTCGAGTTCAACGAGATCACCATGGACGGTTCGGCCTACGTGCTCCAGTACGACTTCGACGCCTGAGCCTCGAGCCCCGGCCCCACCGGTACACCACGATGGGAGGGGCGCGAACGCGACCCCTCCCATCGTTCTTCGGTACTCAGCGACCACCCCGCCTTGAGGCGAACACCAGATATGCCAGGACCAGGTACGCCACACCCACCGCGACCGCCCCTGCGGCCGCGAAGGGCAGGCTGTCGGACGCCGTCATCGCCCATCTGGCGATCCCGAGGCCGAGGACCAAGGCCACTCCCAGCGCGCACACCGCCACGACGGTGATGAAGGCGAGCAGCTTGCGGTCGTTCCACGGCTCCGGTCTGGCGGCGTCGATCCGCGCCGCGGTGGCGCGAGCGGTGAGCTCCGTCGCCCACCGCAGTTCCCGGCCGACGGCGACCGTTCCCATGGCCGCCGTCCTGGGCCAGACCCGGACTCCCGCGGTGGTCTGATCGAGCCACCACAGTCCGTATCTGATTCTCCCCACGCGCAGTGGTCGTCTGCGCACTACGAGTGATTCTTGTGTCGTAACTGCCATGCCACCTACCTCGGCGCACATCGACCACTGACCCTGTTCAAGGCCTACCCGTGGGTTAAGCAACCGAACGTAACAACGAGGGAGGTTAGGGCTTTGTGACACTACGGGATGATTTACGCCCCTAAACCGGGTGATGTGCATTCCATCCGGAACGTGGTCGAGACGGCACTCCAGCCGAAATACCGGTAGCGTCGTCACCATGGCTGACGCAGCGGAGCAGAGCACCGGAGACGGAACCCCGGGGATTCCCCGGACCGACGCGGAATGGCGCGAGCGGCTCAACGCACAGGAGTACGCCGTGCTCCGGCAGGCGGGCACCGAACGCCCGTGGAGCGGCGCCCACGTCGACACCAAGACGGAGGGTGTCTACCGGTGCCGGGGGTGCGCGACCGAACTGTTCCGCTCCAACGAGAAGTTCGACTCACACTGCGGCTGGCCCAGCTTCTACGACCCCGCCGACTCCTCCGCGGTCACCCTGCACGAGGACTCCTCGCTCGGTATGGTCCGGACCGAGGTGCGGTGCGCCACCTGCGAGTCCCATCTGGGCCACGTCTTCCGCGGTGAGGGGTACGCCACTCCCACCGACGAGCGCTACTGCATCAACTCGGTCGCCCTGACCCTGGAGCCGACCGACCCGACGGAGTAGGTTGGCGTACCATCCTGGTTCCGGACGGGTACGCGGAGACCGTCCCCGACCATCCGAGGGGCGGTACCCGCGACTCGTCCACGACGTATCGGGGATAATCGCATCCAGCGCACCAACGGTCGGCTCCGCCAACCCGCGGAGCGCCGCGCGGCACAAGGCCCCCCGGTCTTCGCGCACCCGCCCCGAGTCCGAGGGCAGCCCCACCATAGCGCCCGCAAGCAGGGCGAACCGACCCAAGCCGTGACGAAAGCGCTCGATGACCGACGACTCACCTTCCACCGCCGCCTCCCCCCGTCCTCCGGCCCGGCCGCGCCTGGGCATGGCCCAGGGGTCGGCTCCCTGGCTGCTGCCCGCCCTCGGCGCGGCGGGTGCCGCGGCCCTGGCCGCCCGGGGATCCCGCACACGCGGGGCGGCCGCCGTCCCGGTCATCGCCCTCGCCGCGGGCATGACGTGGTTCTTCCGCGACCCCGAGCGTGGTCCGGCCACCGGACGCGTGATCTCGGCGGCCGACGGCGTCGTCCAGAGCCTCGACCTCCAGACCGACGGCCGGACCCGGGTCGCGGTGTTCATGAACCCCCTGAACGTGCACGTCAACCGTGCGCCCCTCGCCGGAGTGATCACCCGGGTCGAGCACCGCCCCGGGGGTTTCCGCCCCGCATTCGACAAGGACAGCGAGCGTAATGAGCGCGTCATCTGGACCCTTGAAACCGAGATCGGTGAGATCACGGTCGTTCAAATCGCCGGCGCGATGGTCCGGCGTATCGTCCCGTATCTCGCTGCGGGGCAGAAGGTCGAGCAAGGCGAGAGGATCGGTCTCATCCGGTTCGGGTCGCGGGTCGACGTCTACCTTCCGGCCGGGATCGCCCCGGCGGTGGAGGTCGGCCAGAAGGTCCGTGCCGGAGAAACCCGTCTTGACGCCGACTGAGCGGTCCGTCCTGGGCCCGGAGCACACGACCCCCCCGGACACCGGCGCCCCCCGATTGCGCCTGGGGGTGGCGGACTACCTGACGCTGGGCAACGCCCTGTGCGGCTTCCTCGCGGTGTGGGCGCTCGCGACGGCCCAGTCCGCGCACGCGGCCTCCGGCGCCGCGGGGCCCCTCCCCCGTGCCGCCATGGCCACGGTCGTCGGGCTGATGCTCGTGGCCGCGGCCCTGGACGTCCTCGACGGCCGCGTCGCGCGCAAGCTCGGCGGCAGCGGGATGGGCGCCGAACTGGACAACCTCGCCGACGTGATCAGCTTCGGGTTCGCCCCCGCGTTCTTCTTCGTGGTGTGGGGCATGTTCTCCGGGGGTCCGGCGATACTGCCCGTCGTCGGCGGGGGCGCCGTCCTGTTGGCGGTCATCGTGCGCCTGGCGCGCTTCTCCTGCCAGGCGCCGGGGTCCAGCTACTTCACCGGGCTCCCCTGTCCGTTCGGGGCGATGGCGGTGGTGACCGTGGTTCTGATGGACCCGCCGCTGTACGCGGGCGTCACCGCCGTGCTGCTCATCGCCTGGCTCATGGTGAGCCGCATGGAGTACCCCAAACCGCGCGGGCGCAAGATCTACGCGGTGCTCGGATCCCTGGCCACCGGTGTGGCGCTCATGGCCGCCTGGGGTCTGGGCCTGCCCACGGGCGACGTGCTCATCTACCTCATGAGCGCGGTGGTCCTGGGCTTCATCGTCACCATCCCGTTCTACGTCCGTTACGTGAGGGCGCGACCGGCCTCGGACTGACCGCAGGACCGACGCGACCGTGCCCCGGGCGGAGTCCCGCCCGGGGCACGGTCGCGTCGGCGCCGGTTACGGCAGGGCGTCGACGAGCTCGGCGACACTCCGACGGCGGCCGGTGTAGAAGGGGATCTCCTCGCGGGTGTGCAGGCGGGCCTTGGCGCCGCGTAGGTGGCGCATCAGGTCGACGATCCGGTGCAGGTCGTCGGCCTCGAAGGCCAGCAGCCACTCGTAGTCGTTGAGGCCGAAGGAGGACACCGTGTTGGCGCGCACGTCCGGGTACGGGGCGGCCATACGGCCGTGTTCGGCGAGCATCGCGCGGCGCTCGTCGTCGGGCAGCAGGTACCACTCGTAGGAGCGCACGAACGGGTACACGCACAGGTGGTCGCGCGGCTCCTCACCGGCGAGGAAGGCGGGCACGTGGCCGCGGTTGAACTCCGCGGGACGGTGCAGGCCCACGACCGACCACACCGGGGCGCTGGCGCGGCCCAGGCGGGTACGGCGGAAGGCGGTGTACATCTCCTGGACCTGCTCGGAGGTGTCGGCCACCCACCAGAACATGATGTCGGCGTCCGCGCGCAGGCCCTGCACGTCGTAACTGCCCCGAGTGACGATGCCGCGCTCGGCGGCCTTGTCGAAGAGGGTCTGGAGCTCGTCGGCCGCCGCTGTCCGGTCGACTCCGTCGAGGCCCTCGACCTTGAAGACCGACCACATGGTGTAGCGGATGAGCGCGTTCAGGTCGGTGCCGTCCTTGTCGACGGCGGTGTTCTGCTGACCCGTCACGGGTTGACTCCTTGTTCTGTCGTTCCCGCGGCGTCGCCGCCGGGGGTGGTGTGACTGTCTCTGGGGAGGGTGTGCGCCAACCGCTCGGCCGCGCGGCCCGCGTCGGCCACGCACGCGGGGATGCCGACGCCACCGTAGGCGGCGCCGCACACCCCCAGCCCGGGACGGCGGTCGACGGCGGAACGGGTCCGGTCGATCCGCGCGGTGTGCCCGACCCCGTACTGCGGAATCCCGTCCCGCCACCGGGTGACCCGGGTCTCCACGGGGGCGCCGGCCAGACCGGTGACCGTGGCGAGGTCGGCGACGGCCACCGCGGCGAGCTCCTCGTCGGAGCGCTCCAGGGCCGCGGTGTCGCCGCCACGGCCGATCGAGCAGCGCACCACGACCAGGTCGTCGCCGGGGTTGGCCGCACGCAGCGCGTCGGCGATCCAGGGCCACTTGTTGCTGGAGAAGGTGGCCGCCTTGATGGTGAGTCCCTCTCCGGCCGGGGCGAGGAAACCACTGCCCGTCAGCGGCTCGGGGAAGGCGGAGGCGGGAAGCGCGAGGGTCACCAGGGCCATGCTGGCGTACTCCACCCCACCCAGCTCGTGGGCGGCCTCGGGCACATGCTCGGCGAGCAGGCGGGCCGCCTCGGGCGCCGGGCAGGCCAGGAGGACCGCGTCGCAGTCCAGCCGGTCGCCGGTGTCCAGGTGGACACGCCAGCCCTGGGGCAGACGGCGCAGGGAATCGACCCGCGTGCCGGTACGCACCCGGTCGCCGTGCCGGTCGGCCAGGGCGCCCACGAGTTCGGCGATCCCGCCGCGCAGCGAGGCGAAGACCGGTCCCGCGGAGGCGGACACCGCGCCGCGGCCCGCCAGGTCGGCGTGTACCGCGCGCATGAGGGAGCGGTCGTCACGGGCCATGGGGGCGATCTGCGGCAGCGCGGCGTCGAGCGAGAGCCGGTCGGCTCGGCCCGCGTACACACCGCCCAGCAGGGGTTCGACCAGGCGGTCGACGACCTGGCGCCCCATGCGCATGCCGACGTAGGTGGCGACCGGCACGTCCCCGCGCACGGGTGTGCGCGGCCAGACCAGGTCCAGCCCGGCGCGCAGGGTCCCCGTCCAGCTCAGCACTCCGCTGCGCGCGAGCTCGCGCAGGCTGCCGGGAACTCCCATGAGCTGTCCCTTCGGCAGTGGTCTGACCCGCCCCCGGGTGTAGACGCCCGCGGAGCCGGGCCCCGGGTGCACGATCCGATCGGCCAGACCGAGTTCGCGGATGAGGTCGAGTGCCTCGGGACGGCGGGCGAGCACTGACTCGGCCCCCGCGTCGACGGGAACACCCGCCACGGGTGAGGCGTGCAGTTTGCCGCCGGGTGTGTCCGCGGCCTCCACGACCGTGACGGCGGTCCCGAGTGCGGTGAGGCGGTGCGCGGCGGTGAGTCCGGAGACCCCTCCCCCGACCACGACCACGTGCGGTGCTTGTGCCATGCCACCAGCTTTCCAGATGCCCTGGGTCACACGGACCCACCGTCCCCGAAACACACCCGTGCGGCCACTCCCCGCGTGCCCCGTGCCCCACACGCCGGTTCCGGTCCGCGACCACCTCGTTGCCCGGTCGTTACCGGGGAACCGCAACGCCCACGGAACGGCCCACGTCGAAGGCACATGGCTACTACCACTTTCCCCCAGCGGTGGCGCGTCGCCGGGACCGCTCTGCCACTCGGCCTGGCGGCCCTCGTACTGACCGCCTGCGGGGCGACGACCCAGTCCCTGACCGGAGACGACGGCGCGGGTGCCGCGTCCGTCGAGCGCGCCGATTCCGCCCAGATGGACGAGGGCGCCCTGGCCGAGGAGGAACCCCAGGGCGAAGGCGGCGGAGGGGCCCTCGGAGCGGACGTCGAGGCCGCCGACCGCGACCTCATCCACACCGCCACCATGAGCGTGCGCGTGTCGGACGTGCCCGAGGCCGCCGAACTCGCCAAGGAACTGACCATCGAGGCGGGAGGCTACGTGGCCTCCGAACAGCTCAGGACCCCGGCCGGTCGGGTGCCCACCGCCCAGCTGGCACTGCGCATCCCCAACGACGGCTACGAGGACGCGCTGGCCGATCTGGCCGAGCTCGGAGACCGTTCCGACCTGGAGCGCTCCGTCGACGACGTCACCGACGAGGTGGCGGACGTCGAGAGCCGCATCGAGACCGCGCAGACGTCGCTGGAGACCCTGCGCGGCTACCTGGAGGAGGCCGAGGACGTCGACGACCTGCTGCGGATCGAGCAGGAGATCCAGACCCGCCAGTCGGAGTTGGAGTCCTACCAGGCGCGGCTGGAGACACTGACCAACCAGACGACCTACTCCACCGTGCACCTGAGCCTGGACACCCCGGACACCTACGTCGAAGCCCCTTCCGGCGACGCCGTCGGGTTCCTGGAGGCCCTGAGGCAGGGCTGGGGCGCCCTGGTGGCCGTCACCCTGTGGATCGCCGTGATCGCGGGCTGGGCGCTGCCGTTCTTGGCGGTCGCCGCCGTCGTCGGTGTGCCGGTGTGGTGGTACCTCAGGAAGCGCACCCGCCGGACGCGCGGCGACTCGGCTCGGGACGCCGACCGCTCCGCTCCCGTCGCCGCGGCCGTCAGCGGCGGTCCCGAGGCAGGAGGCGACGGCGGGACCGACTCCGACGACAGCGGAAGCGGTCCCGGGAACGAGGACGGTTCCGAGGGCGCCCCCGGGCGGGACGGTTGACGGCACCACGTGTCGCGGACCGGCCCCGCCCCGGGTCAGCCCGCGGTCTGCTCGTGGACGAACGCGGTCAGGCGCGTGAGCATGTCCGGGTCCGTGCTCGGCAGTACGCCGTGGCCCAGGTTGAAGATGTGGCCCTCGGCCGCACGGCCTCGGGCCAGGATGTCGCGTGTCCGCTCGGCGACGACCTCCCAGGGGGCGAACAGCGTCGCCGGGTCCAGGTTGCCCTGGAGGGCCTTTCCGGGCCCGACGCGCCGGACGGCCTCGTCGAGCGGCACGCGCCAGTCCACACCCACGACGTCGGCCCCGGCCTCGCCGAGCAGACCGAGCAGCTCACCGGTACCGACGCCGAAGTGGATGCGCGGGATCTCGTACTCGGCGAGCTGACCGAAGATCCACGAGGTGTAGGGCAGCACGGAGGCGCGGTAGTCCTCCGCGCTGAGCGCACCGACCCAGGAGTCGAAGAGCTGCACGGCGCTGGCGCCCGCCTCGACCTGGGTGCGCAGGAAGCCCAGCGTGATCGCCGCCAGACGGCGCATCAGCTCGTCCCACAGCTCGGGCTCGCCGTACATGAGCGCCTTGGTGTGCTCGTGGTTCTTGGAGGGCCCGCCCTCGATGAGGTAGGAGGCCAGTGTGAACGGGGCGCCCGCGAATCCGATGAGCGGCTTGTCGCC
The DNA here is from genome assembly GCF_000341125.1 of Nocardiopsis lucentensis DSM 44048. Taxonomy (GTDB): domain Bacteria; phylum Actinomycetota; class Actinomycetes; order Streptosporangiales; family Streptosporangiaceae; genus Nocardiopsis; species Nocardiopsis lucentensis. The sequence goes on from NZ_ANBC01000258.1 coordinate 16,123, forward strand.
CAGTTCACCGACGAGCTGGCCGACCGCCTCGGTGATGTAGGGCAGATCGTCCGGCTCGATCTCGCGGAGCCGCTTGAGCCCGCCCGCGTCACGGATCGGCTCCGCGACGACGGGGCCGACACCGGGCTTGATGTCGAGGTCGATACCGATGGCCCGGAGCGGCACGACGATGTCGCTGAAGAAGATCGCGGCGTCGACGTCGTGGCGCCGGACGGGCTGCATCGTGATCTCGGTGATCATGTCGGGGCGCGAGCAGGCCTCGAGCATGGGGACGTCGGCGCGTACCCGGCGGTACTCGGGCAGGGAGCGACCCGCCTGGCGCATGAACCACACCGGGGTGTGGGGCACCGGGAGCCGTCGGCAGGCGCGGAGGAAAGGAGAGTCTTGAAGCGTCACACCTCGATCGTGCCATGCCCGTCCCGGTGCTCTCACTCGAACCGGTCGGAGCGGAGTTCCACGGGCGCGGGTCGCGGTGGTTCCGGCGGCGCGCCGGTCCCAAGATCATCACAAAACACCGACACGCCGTGCTAACTCCGTACCGACGAAGGTGACTCGTGCCACGGTCGGTTCCGTTCCCATCAACCGACCCGCGCTCGGGTGTCGGTCGGCTGGGTATGCCCGAACGACCCCGGGACGTGATCACCACAAGATGAAGGCTGACGTTTCCACCATGCCTGATGTCGGTAGCGCCGAGAACGCGCACGAGACGTTCCGGCGAGCGGTCCAGGCGCTGCACGGCCCCTCCGTGCGCCCGGAGATCGCCGTGCGGGAGATCCCCGCTCCCCAGAGGTTGGCCCCCCACGCGGCCGCCGTGTCGGCCGAGGTCACCGTGCAGGGTGAGGAGGTCGCCTGGGGGCGGCTCATCATCCTGTACGACCCCGAGGGAACCCGGTCCTGGCCGGGTCCGTTTCGGGTGGTGTGCCAGGTCAACTCCGAGCTGGAGTCGGAGATCGCCACCGACCCCCTGCTCGGTCCGGTCGCCTGGAGTTGGCTCACCGACGCCCTGGACGCGCACGACGCCGCCCACCACACGCTGAGTGGCACGGTCACGCGCGCCACGACGGAGGGGTTCGGCACCAAGGCCGGCGAGGGCGCCACCACGGAGGTGGAGATGCGCGCCTCGTGGACACCGGAGTCGGACCGGTTGTCGGGGCACGTCGGTGCGTGGTTGGCGCTGCTCGCGTCGGCTTCCGGGCTTCCTCCGCTGGACGTCACCGACATCACCCAGCAGCGCTCGCGGTCCTGACCCCGGCCGGGCCCCGCGCTCCGGCGCCGGATCCGGCCCGTGTTCCGCGTCCGGTGGCCACAGCGCATACCGTAGTGGTGTGGCGAACGCGTTGAACTCCAAGACAGAACACCACGAACCGGGAAACGACGACGCTGAGAGGGCGCCTCTGCTGCGGGATCCGCGGGAGGGCTTGCCCGACGTCACCTCCGACGCCGACGCACTCGCCGACGTGGTCACGGCCGTGTCCGCCGGTACCGGACCGGTGGCGGTGGACGCCGAACGGGCCTCCGGGTACCGGTACGGCCAGCGCGCCTACCTGGTCCAACTACGCCGGGAGGGCTCCGGTTCGGCGCTGATCGACCCGATCGCCTGCCCGGACCTCGGCGCCCTCGACACCGCGCTGGACGGGGCCGAGGTGGTGCTCCACGCGGCCCACCAGGACCTGCCGTGTCTGTCGGAGGTCAACCTGCGCCCCCGAAGCCTGTTCGACACCGAGCTCGCCGGTCGGCTGCTCGGCTACCAGCGTGTCGGGCTGGGGTTCATGGTGGAGCGTCTGCTGAACGTGCGCCTGGCCAAGGAGCACTCGGCCGTGGACTGGTCCCAGCGCCCCCTGCCCGAGGACTGGTTGCGCTACGCCGCACTGGACGTGGAGATCCTCATCGAGTTGCGTGACGCGCTGGAGGAGGAGCTGGCCGAGACCGGGAAGCTGGAGTGGGCGCGCGAGGAGTTCGCGTCGGTTCTGGCCACACCGCCCAAGGAGCCACGGCCGGACCCGTGGCGCCGCACGTCGGGGATCCACCGCGTGCGCAACCAACGGTCCCTGGCCGCCGTGCGCGAGCTGTGGTACGAGCGGGACCGCATCGCCCAGGAGCGGGACGTCTCCCCTGGACGGGTCCTCCCGGACGCCGCGATCGTGGAGGCCGCCGCGGCGATGCCGCGGACCCCCGGTGAGTTGTCGGGGATCCGGCAGTTCGGGATCAAACTGGCGCGCCGTTACCTCAACACCTGGATCCGGGCGGTCAACCGGGCGCGGGACATGCCGCAGACCGAGCTCCCCCGCCCCAACGCCCCGGGTGACGGCCCACCGCCGGTGAACCGGTGGGCGGACCGGGCGCCGGAGGCCGCGCGGCGGTTGGAGGCGGCACGGGCGACGGTCACGGGGATCGCCGAGGACGTGGTCATGCCGACCGAGAACCTGCTGCTGCCGGACACGGTCCGGCGGTTGGCGTGGACGCCGCCCCGCGCGCTGGACCCGGACTCGGTGGCCGCGTTCCTGCGTGATCGGGGAGCGCGGAACTGGCAGGTGGGACTGACCGCGGAACCCCTGGCCACAGCCCTCCTGGGAGCCGAGAAGGCGTAGCTTTTACCCCGGCTTCACCCACTTAACCCCAACGTGACTGAACTCACCCCGATCCAGGGGTGGTTCATGCCTGTTCCCAGGCCTCGTGTCCGATTATGTTATGGAAATGTGCCCTGGAACCCCCGGGCATGTTCAACGAAGGCGAGGTTCCGCGGCGATGGTCGCCGCGGGAGGCGATCAGGGAGATGTGGTGAGTCTGCTGGCGTTCTGGCGTGCACTTCTGCGCGAAACCGGTCTGTCCCGCGCGGCCGGGACGCGTCCGGTGGATACCACCGCGCCCGCTCCCGTGGACCCACGCGGTGAGCCCGTGGAGGAGTACGTGCGGGTCCGGGTGGCGAGCCCGTCCGGAGCCGCCTCCGCTGACGCTCCGGCCGTGCCGGAGGCGTCGGCCGCCCCGACCGCGCCGGAGAGCGGGGCGGGCTCCGTGGCGACCGCCGACACGGCCGTCAGCCCCCTTCCGCGCCGGCCTGTCGCTCGGGAGGGATCCGCCGGGCGCAACGGGGGGTCGCGTGCCGCGTCGCTGGAGCGGACCCTCCAGTCGTTGGTGGAACGGCACGGCACCGAGCACCCGGACACGATCACCGCGCGCAACAACCTCGCGACCAAGTACGCGCAGATGGGCCGCCGCCTGGCCGCCGTGCAGCAGTTCGAACTGGCGCTGACCGAGGCCGTGTCGGTGCACGGGGACGAGCACCCGCGCACCGAGATCATCCGTGAGAACCTGGCGTGGGCGCTGGAGGACGCGGGACAGCCCGCGGAGGCCGCCGCCCAGTGGGAGGTCCTGCTCCGTGAACGCGAGGAGCAGTTCGGCCCGGCCGACGAGGACACCGTGGAGGCGCGCAGCCACCTGGCCGCGTGCTACCGGCGCGACGGCCGGTTGGACGCGGCGATCGCCCACTACGAGCGGGCGATCGAGGACGTCGCCTCCACCGAGCGGCGTGAGGAGCTGCGCCTCGGCCTGAGCATGGCCCTGAGCCAGTCGGGGCGCTGCGAGGCCTCGATCAGCCAGTTGCGCACGGTGCTGATGGCGCGTCGCCGCCGCCTGGGCAAGGGCCACCTGGACACGCTCGGCGTGCACCACCGGTTGGGCCGCGCCTTCACGCAGGCGGGACGGGCGGACGAGGCGGTCGAGGTGCTGCGCGACGCCTACCGCGTGGCGATGAACTCCTCGGGCGATCCGGAGGTGCGGCGGCTGACGCTGCGGCTGCGCCGTGACCTGGCCGGCGCCTACAACGCCGCGGGACGCCCGCGCGAGGCCAACGCCCTGCTCTGAACCCCGCACCGCTCCCGGGCGCGCGAACCCACCGGTCCGCGCGCCCTTTCCCGTGTCCGGACCAGCGGTGGAGCGGGTCGGGAGACATCGGGACGAAAGCCGGTGGTGACCCTCTCGGCGGACGCCTTCGACGTCATGCTCCCCTGGCGCTCGCGTTATTTGTTACTGGCGAGTAGCATGAGCTTGACAAGTCCGTCCCACCGCCTGAGAAGGAGGGCCCATCGTGCCGCGAACCGCACGCGATGTCGTGTTTGTCGACGGGGTCCGCACCCCGTTCGGCAAGTCTGGCAAGGGCCTCTACGCCGAGACGCGTGCCGACGACATGGTCGTCCGCGTCATCCGCGAGCTGCTGCGCCGCAACCCGGGTCTGCCGCCGGAGCGCGTCGACGAGGTCGCCATCGCCGCCACCACCCAGATCGGCGACCAGGGCCTGACCATCGGCCGCAGCGCCGCCATCCTTGCCGGGCTGCCGCAGAGCGTCCCCGGCTACGCCATCGACCGTATGTGCGCCGGTGCGCTCACGGCCGTCACCACCTCTGGCGCGGGGATCTCCTTCGGCGCCTACGACGTGGTGATCGCCGGCGGTGTCGAGCACATGGGCCGCCACCCCATGGGTGAGGGCGTCGACCCCAACCCCCGTTTCCTCTCCGAGAAGCTGGTCGACCCGTCGGCCCTCGTCATGGGCAACACCGCGGAGAACCTCCACGACCGCTACCCGACCATCACCAAGGAGCGCGCCGACGCCTACGCGGTGCGCAGCCAGGAGAAGGTCGCCAAGGCCTACGCCGACGGCAAGATCCAGCAGGACCTCGTCGAGATGGTCGTCCGCTCCCTGGAGAAGGGTTGGGGCCTGGCCACCGAGGACGAGCCGCCCCGGCCCGGCACGACCATGGAGTCGCTCGCCGGTCTCAAGACGCCGTTCCGCTCCCACGGCAACGTGACGCCCGGTAACGCCGCCGGCCTCAACGACGGCGCCACCGGCGCACTGCTCGCCGCCGAGGACGTCGCCGCCGAGCTCGGCCTGGACGCGCGCATGCGCCTGGTCGACTTCTCCTTCGCCGGCGTCGACCCGGCGGTCATGGGCGTCGGCCCCGTCCCCGCCACGGAGAAGCTGTTCGCGCGCCAGGGCATCTCGATCGACGACATCGGCATCATCGAGATCAACGAGGCCTTCGCCGTCCAGGTGCTCGCCTTCCTGGAGCACTTCGGCGTCGCCGACGACGACGCCCGCGTCAACCCGTGGGGCGGCGCGATCGCGGTCGGCCACCCGCTCGCCTCCTCCGGCGTGCGCCTGATGATGCAGCTCGCGCGCCAGTTCGCCGAGCGCCCCGACGTCCGCTACGGCCTGACCACCATGTGCGTCGGCCTGGGCATGGGCGGGACCATCCTGTGGGAGAACACCAACTACGAGGGGGGCAAGTGAGCACCGCGATCGAGCAGGCAAGGGAACTCTTCAGCTCCGAGATCGTCACCAACGCGATCTCCCGTGACGTCCAGCTCCCCTACGGCGCGGGCACCGCGGTGCTGATCACCCTGGACAACGGGCACGACCACACCAAGCCGAACACCTTCGGCCCCGGTGGTCTGATGAGCCTGGACGCCGCGATCGAGGCCGCCAGGGCGCGCACCGACATCGTGGCCGTGGCCGTCACCGGCAAGCCGTTCATCTTCGCCGTCGGCGCCGACCTGACCGGCGTGCCCGCGCTCCAGAACCGCGAGCAGGCGCACGCCATCGGCAAGCTCGGGCACGACGTGTTCCGCAAGCTCGGCGAGCTGGACGTACCGACGTTCGCGCTGGTCAACGGCGCTGCCATGGGTGGCGGCGTCGAGGTCGCGCTGCACTGCACCTACCGCACCGTATCCTCGGGCGTCCCGGCGTTCGCGCTTCCCGAGGCCTTCCTGGGCCTCGTCCCGGGCTGGGGCGGCACCTACCTGCTGCCGAACCTGATCGGCGCCGAGAAGGCCCTGAAGCTGATCGTCGACAACCCGCTCGCCCAGAACAAGATGATCAAGGGCAAGCAGGTCTTCGAGATGGGCATCGCCGACGCCATCTTCGAGCCCGCGGACTTCGTCGAGGAGTCGCTGCGCTGGGCGGCCAAGGTCGTCAAGGGCGACGTCGAGGTCGAGCGCCCCGAGGTCGACAAGGGCGAGGCCTGGGACAACGCGGTCAACATGGCCCGGTTCGTCGTCGAGGGCAAGCTGCACGGCGCCGCCCCGGCCCCGGCCCGCGCGATCGAGCTGGTCGCCGAGGCCAAGAACCGCACGCGCGACGAGGGCTTCGCCGCCGAGGACGACGCGCTCGCCGACCTCATCATGAGCGAGGAGCTCAAGTCCGGCCTGTACGCGTTCGACCTGGTGCAAAAGCGCGCCAAGCGGCCCGCGGGCGCGCCGGACAAGCAGCTGGCGCGCAAGGTCACCAAGGTCGGCGTCGTGGGCGCCGGTCTGATGGCCGGGCAGCTGGCGCTGCTGTTCGCCCGCCGCCTGGACGTTCCGGTCGTCATGACCGACCTGGACCAGGAGCGCCTCGACAAGGGCGTGGCCTACGTCCACGGCGAGGTCGACAAGCTCCTGAAGAAGGGCCGGGTCAGCCAGGACAAGGCCAACCGCCTCAAGGGCCTGGTGTCCGGTTCGCTGACCAAGGACGCCTTCTCCGACGCCGACTTCGTGATCGAGGCCGTCTTCGAGAAGATGGAGGTCAAGCAGCAGGTGTTCGCCGAGGTGGAGGCCGTGGTCTCCCCGGAGGCGATCCTGGCCACCAACACCTCCTCGCTGTCGATCAACGAGATGGCGGCCAAGCTCCAGCACCCCGAGCGGGTCGTGGGCTTCCACTTCTTCAACCCGGTCGCCGTCCTGCCGCTGCTGGAGATCATCCGCGGCGAGAAGACCGACGACGCCGCGCTGGCCACGGCCTTCGCCACGGCCAAGAAGCTGAAGAAGACCGCGGTGCTGTGCAAGGACGCCCCCGCGTTCGTCGTCAACCGCCTGCTCACCCTGTTCATGGGCGAGGTCCTGGCGGCTGTCGAGGAGGGCACCGAGCCCGAGGTCGCCGACCGCGCGGTCGCGCCCCTGGGCCTGCCGATGTCGCCGCTGATGCTCCTCCAGCTGGTGGGTCCGGCGGTGGCGCTGCACGTGTCCGAGACGCTGCACGAGGCCTTCCCGGAGCGCTTCGCGGTGTCCCAGCAGCTGGCCGAGGTGGTCAAGGCCGGCAAGACCCAGATCTTCGCGCCGGACCTCACCATCGACCCGGAGGTGAAGGAGCTGCTCAGCGGCGGGACCAACCCGTCCGAGGAGAGCGCCATCCTGGACCGGGCGCTGCGCGCGCTGGCCCGGGAGGTCCGGATCATGCTGGACGAGGGTGTCGTGGCCGAGCCCGCCGACATCGACCTGTGCCTGATCACGGGCGCTGGCTGGCCGTTCCACACCGGTGGTATCACGCCGTACCTGGACCGCTCGGGCGTGTCCGAGGCCGTGAACGGCAAGCCGTTCCACGAAGGCGCGCTCAAGGCGCTCTGACGGTCGTAGGACCCTGGACGGACCCCGCGGGCCCGGTCGCCGAGAGGCGGCCGGGCCCGTTCTTTCGTGCCATTTCCGCACGAAACCGAATTCCTGAATAATTCTATCACCCATTCACACTTATCAGTAACCCTGTGTAATATCTGGTGCGTGGCAATCTCCCCAGAACACCAGATCTACGCGGAGTTGTTCTCCGACTCCCCCGACATGGCCGTGGAGTTCCTGCGCGAGCGCGGTGTCCGCGTCCCGGACTACGAGCGCAGCGAGGTCACGTCCTGCGACCTCGGGCACGTCGACCCGGTCGAGCGCCGCTCCGACGTCGCGATCATGCTGCGCGGCGAGGGTCCCGACGGCCCCCTCGACTCACTCATGGGCGTCATCGTGGAGGTGCAGCGAGACGAGAAGGAGCGCAAGCGCTTCACCTGGCCCGAGTACGTGGCATGCCTGCGGTCCCGGCACGAGTGCCCGGTCACCCTGTTGGTGATCTGCCCTCGTCAGCCGGTGGCCGACTGGTACGCCGACCCGATCCCGCTCGGCCACCCCGGCTTCGTCCTGCACCCGCTCGTGGTCGGGCCGAAGGACATCCCGGTGGTCACCGACCCGGCCACCGTCGCCGCCTCCCCCACCCTGGGGGTGCTGTCGGCGGCGGCACACGGGGCCACCAAGAAGGACGTCCTGGACGCCCTGCACACCGGACTCGACAAGATCGACCCGGAGAAGGCGGCGAAGTACATTGGGTACTCGCTCCACCTGCTCGACGACACCGACGGACAGAAAGCACTGGAGAAGCTCATGATGGCGGACACGTTCGAGTACACCAGCGCCTGGACCGAGAGCCTCCGGGCCGAGGGCGAGGCGAAGGCGATCCTGCGCTTCCTCTCCAAGCACGGTGTCGAGGTTCCCGAGGAAGCGCGTGAGCGCATCAGCCGGTGCCAGGACGCGGACACCCTCGACACCTGGTTGGAAAGGGCGATGACCGCGACTACGATCGACGAGCTCTTCGACGAGTAGCGAAGTCCCGGTGGGCCCGGCTCCCCTCTGGGACGCCGGGCCCGTCCGCGCGTCCGCCACCGATCGCTCCGCATTCCCTATGATCGTGTGCACCGACGATCGAGCTGGTGAGGGTGACCGATGACGGAGAATGCGGCCGGGTGGGACACCCCCATGTGGAACACCACCGGCTTCCGGTTGATCAAGCTCGGGGAACTGGCGCAGGCCACGACCGCGCGGATCTTCGAGCCGCTGGGGATCAGCGCCCGCCAGTTCCACGTCCTCGCGGCGGCCGACTCCATGGCCGCCCCCTCGCAGAAGGAGCTGAGCCGGGTCCTGGGTATCGACCCCAACGTCATGGTCGGCCTCATCGACGACCTGGAGGAACAGGGGCTGGTCGCCCGGGAGCGCAACCCGCGTGACCGCCGCCGGTACATCGTCACGCCGACCGAGCGGGCGCGGCGACACCTGGACGAGGCGCGCGAGGCCGTCTCCCGCGCCGAGGCCGAACTGTTCGCCCCCCTGGCCGCGGAGGAGGTGCGGGCGCTGCACGACCTGTCCGGCCGTCTGCTCACCACGCACCCCCGCGTCACCAAGGACGCTTAGTCGGACAGGCCGAACCGGGCATGGAACCGCGCCAGCGGCGCGGGCGCCCACCAGTTGGCGCGCCCGGCCAGGCGGGTGAACACCGGCACCAGCACGCCTCGGATCAGGGTGGCGTCCACCAGGATCACCGTCGCCATGCCGATCGCCAGCATCTTCAGGTACAGCACGTCGGAGAACGCGTACGTGGCGAAGGACGCCGCCAGGATCACCGCGGCCGCCGTGACCAGCGGACCGCTGCGCTGCAGACCGGCCGCCACGGCCGCGGTGGTGTCACCGGTACGGTCGTACTCCTCCTTGATCCGCGACATCATGAACACCTCGTAGTCCATGGACAGCCCGAAGGCGACGCAGAACATCAGGATCGGGAAGCTGACCTCCAGGGTCCCGTCGGCTGTGAAGCCCAGGGCCCCGGACAGATTCCCCTCCTGGAAGATCCAGACCATCACCCCGAACATCACCGCCAGACTCAGCACGTTGAGCACGATCGCCTTGGCCGGGAGCAGGATGCTTCCCGTCATCAGGAACAGGATGACGAAGGTGACCGCGAGGACGAGCCCGAACACCAGCGGAACGCGGTCGAGGAGCGCCTCACGGAAGTCCGTGAGGTCGGCCGGATAGCCACCGATCCGCGCCTCCCCGGGCGCCGGGACCGCTCGGATCCGCTCGATCAGGTCTGCGGTGTCGTCCAGGGCCCCGGCCTCGGGGACGGCGGAGAACCAGGTCTCCTCGGAGGATCCGAACCGGTCGGCGGCCCCGGGCTCGGGCGCCAGGATCCGTTCCCCGTCGGCGTAGCGCCCGGTGAGCGCGTCCACCTGGTACACACCCTCGACTCGTGAGAGGTCTGCGGCGTAGGCGTCGACGACCTCCTCGTCACCGCTCGGCAGGTCCACCAGGACCTGGACGGCGTCCATCTCCTCGTAGGAGAAACCAGCCTCGATCCGGTCCTGGACGTCGCGGCTGGAGACACCCTCGGGCAGGACCCGGGCGTCGGGCAGGCCGAAGTTCAGTCCGAGCGCGGGAGCGGCCAGCAGCAGGACCGCCGCCAGGGCGGGCACCCCGTACATCAGAGGGCGGCGCGCCATCCGCAGCGAGAGCCCGTGCCAGAACCCCGCGTCCGGCCCGGGCTCGCGGCGGGGGCGGACACGGTGGCCGAGCAGGGACAGAGCCGCGGGCAGGACCACCAGCGCGGCGAACACGGAGGTCGCCACGGTCGCCACACCGGCGTAGGCGAAGGACCGGAGGAAGGGGAAGGGGAAGAGCAGCAGGCACGACAGGGCCACCGCGACCGTCGCCCCGCTGAACGCCACGGTGCGCCCGGCCCTGGCCACGGATGTGGCGACCGCGTCCGCGACGGCGCTCCCCCGCGCCAGCTCCTCGCGAAAGCGCGTGATGACGAACAGGCCGTAGTCCACCCCCAGCCCGATCCCCATCACCAGGCTCAGGTTGGCGGCGAACGTGGACACCTCGGCCAGGTACGTGACCCCGCGCAGGACGGCCAGGGCGAGGACGACCGCGTACACCCCCGCGCCCAGCGTCAGGGCCGCCACCGACACCCGCCGGTAGAGGGCCAGCAGGAGCGCGAACACCAGGGGCAGGATGATCGCCTCGGCGAGGAGGAAGTCGGCGCGCGCCTGTTCAGCAGCCTGACGGAAGATCTCGTCCCCTCCGCCGACCTCGGCGCGGATGGTCCCGTCGTCGCGCGCGAGGCCCGGTGAGAGGTCGGCCAGCGCCGTCCGGGCTTCGGTGACGCTTCCGTTCATGCGGACGGTGATCAGGGCCTGGGACCCGTCGTCGGAGCGCATGGCCGGTGAACCGCCGCGCGACCAGTAGGAGGCGGCCTCCGCCACGGCGGGGTGGTTGTCCAGTTCCGCCTCCAGGTCGCTGGCGGCCTCGGCGACCTCGGGGTCGTCCACCGACCCGGAGCGCGCGGTCACCAGGACCAGGAAGTGGTGTTTCCCCTCGCCGAACGTCCGTTCGAGTTCCCGTTCGACCCGCAGGGACTCCGACCCGGGACTCTCGAACCGGCTGAGCAGCAGCCGTTCCATGGCGCCGGGGGCCAGGAGCAGGCCGATGGCCCCGAGGAGGGCCGCCGCGAGGAGCACGCGCCGGGGGTGGCGCGCGATCACGGCGCCGAGCCCGCCCAGCGGTCCGGCGCCGTTCGGTGGAGAGGCGTCCTGGGGCGCGCGGAGAGCTGTGGTCGGTGGTGTGGCCATGGTGTCCGCCTTCCGGTGCCGGGGGTCCGCGTCGGCACAAACGATAGATAATTCATACGATCGATGAAAAAGATAGTATGAACTACATATGATTTTCCACCGGTATCGCGCACACGACGAGGGGCCGCCCCTTCTGGGACGGCCCCTGTTCTCGGCTTCGGTGTCGCCGTGGCCCTACACGCGCTCGGGCACCCGCAGCGGCTCGGTCGGGGCCGCGGGTGCCTCTCCGTCGTCCTCGGCGCCGCCCTCGGAGATGCCCACCCGGTCGTGCAGCCAGCGCAGCGGGCGCGGCAGCCACCAGTTGAGGTCGCCGAGCAGCCGCATGGTCGCGGGCACCATCACCGCCCGGACCAGGCTGGCGTCCACCACCACGGCGATGGCCAGGCCGACGCCGATGATCTTCAGGAAGAGCAGGCCCGAGGTGCCCATGGCCAGCAGGACGACCACGAGCAGGAGCGCGGCGCTCGTGATGATGCGCGCCGTGCGCTGCAGGCCCGTCGCGACCGCGTGCGTGTTGTCCCCCGCCCTGAGGTACTCCTCCCGCACCCGGCTGAGCAGGAACAGCTCGTAGTCCATCGCCAGGCCGAAGGAGACGATGGTGATGAGCACCAGGTAGGTCGGGTCGATGGTGCCCACGGCGTCGAAACCCAGCAGCCCGCCGAACGCGCCCTCCTGGAAGCCCAGGACCACCACGCCCAGAGAGGCGCCGAGCGACAGCGCGCCCATGAGCACGGCCTTGATCGGCAGCACCACGGAGCCGAAGGCGAGGAAGAGCAGGACCAGGGTGGCCGTGGCGACGAAGACGACGGTCGTGGGGGCCGCGTCGACGATCGCCGTGACGTTGTCCAGTTGCCGGGCGGCCACCCCGCCCACCAGGGCCTCCTCGGCACCCTCGGGCAGCGGTTCGGCCCGGATGTCGCGCACCAGCCGCCCGGTCTCCGGGGCGTCGATCGCCCCCTCGTAGGCGACCAGCACGTGCGCGACGTCCTCACCGGTGCGCTCGACGCGGGAGAGCGCGACCCTGGACGACAGTCCCCCCAACCGTTCGGCGTACTCGGTCAGGTCGTCTTCCGCGACCTGACCGACGACGGCCACGTGCAACCGCCCCAGCCCACCGGCGGGGAAGTCCTCCTCCAGCGCCTCGGTGGCGATCCGGCTGGAGGCGTCCTCGGGCAGGTAGCGCTGATCCGTGGAACCCAGCTCGGTCGCCCACAGCCCCGAGCTCAAGACCAGCAGCACACCGCCGACCGCGACCAGGGACACCGCCGGGCCGCGCATCACCGTGCGGGCCAGACGCGCCCACGCGCCGGCCCCGTCGCGGACCGCCCCGGTGACGGTACGGGTCGGCAGGGGCAG
>NZ_ANBC01000259.1 GCF_000341125.1 Nocardiopsis lucentensis DSM 44048
AGCCCGGCGAAGGCGATACCGACGGTGACGCCGGAGAAGGCCACGGTACGTCCGGCGGTGTCCACGGTGCGTCCGACCGCGTGGGGGATGGACGCGCCCCGGTCCAGTTCCTCCCGGAAGCGGCTGACCATGAACAGCCCGTAGTCGATCGCCAGCCCCAGACCGAGGATGGTGGCGACGTTGACCGCGAACACCGACACCTCGGTGACATGGGTCAGGGCGCGCAGCAGGGTGAGGGAGCCGAGGATGGCCAGGCCGCCGACGCTGAGCGGCACCAGCCCGGCGACGAGCCCGCCGAAGATGAGCACGAGCAGGAACAGCAGGACCGGCAGGGTGAACAGCTCGGCGCGGACGATGTCGCCCTCAGCAGTGGCCGACAGTTCGTTCTCGACGCCGACGGGACCGCCGAGGCGGGTCTCCAACGGCCCGGACTCCAGGACCTCGGCGACCTCCCCGTACTGGTGGAGCCGCTCGGCGTGGGTCTCCCCGCTCAGGGTCACGGGCACGTAGGTGGCGTGCTGGTCCTCGGAGACGAGCATGCCGCGCTCGATGTCGCCGAGGCTCTCGTCCGTGTAGACGTCGTAGGAGGCGACCAGGTCCTCGGGAAGGTCGTCGGTGACGCGCCCGACCGCGGCGGCGAAGGTGGGGTTGGTCACCCGCATCTCGTCACTGCGAAAGACGGCGACGATGTCGATGTCGTCGTGGCCGAGCTCCTCCTGGAGCAGTTCGGTGGCGCGTGAGGACTCGGCGCCCGGGTCCTCGAACCCGCTCTCACTGACGTCGGAGAAGACCCCCGCACCCCAGACGACGGCGAACGCGGCGAAGAGGCCGGTGGCCACCAGCACCCACCATCGCCGCCGGTGTACGGACAGGCCCAGTCGGCCGAAGAGGCCCGGGTGTGTCGGCATGCGACGCCCTCTCAGTGAACATGCTTCATGGTGGTGAACGGTGTTTGCTAACGGTGTTCACTAAAGCGTGCGCCCATTACGATGTCAATATCGCCGATGAGAACCACAGCGCCACGGACCTGGCGCCCTGAGACGGGGTGTAGTGCAGCACATGACGAAACCGCAGGTCGCCCGAGGCCGCGCGGAGCAGAGCACACTGAGCCGCCGCGAACGTGTGCGCGAAGCCACACTCGCCGAGATCAAGGCGATCGCCCGACGCCACCTCGTCGAACACGGCCCCTCGGGGGTCTCCCTGCGCGCCATCGCCCGTGAGATGGGGATGACCGCGCCCGGGCTGTACCGCTACGTGTCGGGGATCGACGCCCTGCTCATCGCCATCACGGCCGATATGTTCGACGAACTGGCCGACGCCGTCGCCGCGGCCGACGCCAGCGTCCCCGACGAGGACACCGACCGGCGCATCCTCACCTCGCTGCGCGCCTTCCGTTCCTGGGCGATCGACCACCGGAGCGAGTTCGCGGTCATGTTCGGGCCGAGGGCCAGGTTGGATCCGAACGCGGACATCACCCCGGGGCTGGAGGCCGCGCGGCGCTTCGCCGCCACCTTCTACACGCTCTTCGACCGACTGCTGGTCGAGCGCCGCTTCACCCTGCCCGACAGCGGGCACGTCACGCCCGAGCTCGACCGTGAGCTGCGTTCCTTCGCCGAGAGCTGCGGGTTCTCCGCCCCGCACATCCCGGTGGAGGCGGTCATGGTGCTCACCTCGTGCTGGGTCCGACTCTACGGAGTGGTGTGTATGGAGGTGTTCGACCACATGAGCATCGTCATGAGCGACCTGGAACCACTCTTCGAGTCCGAGCTTCACACCGTGTTGGCGGACCTGGGCGTGCGATACGAGCCGCCGGGGGGATAGCTCACCCTCCACCCTCAGCACTCCCGGTTAGACCCCATACTGGAGGTTCGCCGTGCTTGCCGGATTCGCCCGGGCGGGTCCGGCCATCTCCAGCGCGCGTCGGCACGAGAGGGAGGACGGACCCGTGGAGAACCAACCCGGCGGTGACGGCCCCGGGAGCGAGGAACCCCCGACGGAACGGCCCCACCCCGCCGACACCGCCCCCACCGAGAACCCCCAACCCCCCACCCCGGAGCCCTCCCCGAACCCCGCCGCCCCCGCACCCCAGACGCACACCCCCTTCCCCGGCCCCACACCACCCGCTCCCCCAACCGCTCCGCCCCACACCCCACCGACCGCCACAGGCGTCCGGACGCCCCCCGGCCCTCCGGCGCCACCCACGACCGCCCCCGGCCCCCACCCGCCGGTCGGCTACCCCCACGGCGCGCCCCAGGTCCTCCAGCCGACCCCCCACCCGTGGCCGGGCCCGGCTCCCCTCCCGGGCGCCTACCAGGGTTTGGGCGCTTCGCACCCGCGGGGAGCTCCCCCCCATGGGGGGTGGGCACCGCAACAGGCCTGGGCTCCGCCGCACATGTGGGCCGCGCCGCAGCCTCCCCCGCGTCACCGCGGCGGTACGAGCGTGCTCTTCGGAACCTCCGTCGCGGCCGCGGTCGCGCTCGCGGCGCTCGCCGCCAGTGTCGTGACCGTGGTCAACACCCCCCGGGAGGACCCGTCGGCGGGCGGCGCCGACCTGGGGGCGTACTACGACACAGCGCTGGTCGCGGCCCCGAACCCGGTGGAGGTCGACCTCGTCGACCACCCCCTGTACGCGGTCGCGACACCGACCGCGGTCGAGTGCGACACCCCTGAGTTGGACATGGACTCGGACGAGTCGTGGGAGGAGTTCGCCAACGCGACCGGAACATGTCTGGACGCGCTGTGGAACCCGGTCATGGACGAGCTCGGGCTCTCCCCCGAGACGCCGGAGATCACCGTCACCCTCGAGTCACCCGACTCCGGTGATGAGGAGGGCTACACACTCGCCTACTACGAGGGCGACTACACGCGCATCACCGTCGTCCTGCCCAACGTCCGCGAGCTCGGCGCGTTCATCCCAGCGGAGGACCAGGAGGAGGTCTGGGTCGCCCTGATGGGGCACGAGTACGGCCACCACGTCCAGTTCGCGACCGGCATCCTCGACCTCTCCTACGACATGCGTGTCAAGGCCGAGGACGAGAACGAGGAACTGGACGCGCTGCGCCGCACCGAACTCCAGGCCGAGTGCATGGCCGGGGTCGGCCTGCGAGCGATCATGGACGGGGACGCGGACGCCCTGGACGTGGTCGACGAGCACTTCAACAGCGGCGGCGACCTGGACACGCACGGCAGCGCGGTCAACCGGTCGTTCTGGCTGGAGGAGGGCTGGTCGCGCGGGACCGTGGAGGGCTGCAACACCTACGGTGCGGACGAGGACCGGGTCTCCTGAGCGGAACCGCCGCCCCGACCGCCACCGCGGTGGCGGTCAGCCGCCCCCGATGACGTCGCGGTAGGCCCCCCAGCCGTGCAGTTTGACCCGTTCGCCGCGGTCCAGCTCCTCGGCCTGCTCGGCCTCGGCGCTGTCGATGCGCAGCCAGTCGCCGTACCCGCTGTGGACGATCCCGAGCTCGTCCAGCACCGTCTCCAGGGGGACCAGCTCGGACGCGCCCGACCGCAGCGCGGACGCGTCGTCGAGCAGGGAGCGGACGGTTCCGGCCGCGTCGGACTTGTTGGTCCCGATCACCCCGGTGGCACCGCGCTTGATCCACCCGGCCACGTAGTCTCCGCAGACCGGCCGACCACTCGGGTCCAGTACGCGGCCCTCCTTCTGCGGAACGGTCCGCTCGACCGGGTCGAAGGGCACGCCTGGCAGGGGGACCCCCGCATAGCCCACCGAACGCAGCACCATCCCGGTGTCGAGGACCGTGGTCTCCCCCGTCCCCACCAGATGCCCGTCCGCCCCCAGACGGGTGTGCTCCAGACGGACGCCGGTGACCCGGTCAGTGCCCAGGATCTCCTCCGGGCGCACCCAGAAGTGCAGGTGGACGCGGCGCTCGCACCCGCGTGGAGCGCGCCGGGCCTGGTCCGAGAGCAACCGCAGGTTGGTGCGGGCCGCGCGGGCCACCTGGTGCAGTTCGGGGGCGGGGCCTCCCACGTCGGCGGGGTCGATGGCGACCTGGTCGGCGGGGACCATCACGTCGACGTCCGGTAGTGCGAGCAGGTCACGCAGTTCGGGTGCGGTGAACTTCGCCTGGAGGGGGCCGCGCCGGGCGAGCAGGTGGACGGTGCGGACGCGGCTGGCCGCCAGGGCCTCCAGGACGGGCTGGGGGATGTCGGTGTGCCGGAGTTCGTCGGCGGTCTTGACCAGGATGCGTGCCACGTCGAGGGCGACGTTGCCCGCCCCGACGACGGCGACCTCCTGCGCGCCCAGGACGAACCGCTCCAGTTCGCTGTCGGGGTGGCCGCAGTACCAGTTGACGAAGTCGGTGGCGGCGACGCTGCCGGGCAGGTCCTCACCGGGCACACCCAGGTGGCGGTCGACGCTGGCGCCGGTCGCGTAGATCACGGCGTGGTGGGTGCGGGCGAGGTGGGCGCGGGTGAGGGTGTCCCCGAACTCGACGCCGCCGACGAAGCGTACGTGCGGGTGTTCCAGGACCTTGCTCAGGGCGCGGGCCACGCCCTTGATCCTGGTGTGGTCGGGGGCCACACCGTAGCGGACCAGGCCGTACGGGGTGGGCAGCCGGTCCATGACGTCCACCCGGACGGGGACGCGGTGCTGCCGGGTGAGCGCGTCGGCCGCGTAGATGCCCGCCGGGCCGGAGCCGATCACCGCCACCCGGAGCGGCTCCGTGTCCTCGGTGCGCTGCTGGTCGGGTTCGGGAGCCGTCATGCGCCCATTCTTGCAGCTCCGGGCCCGGTGGTCCGCACACGCGAAGGGCGCCCCGGCGTGGGGGCGCCCCTACGTCTGATTCCGGTGAGGCAAGCGGTCACCCCGAAGCGCCCGCCCCGCCGCGGAGCGGCCCCCGGGCGGTGGCGGGCGACGAAGCGGGGGTACCGGAGCCGAAGGCTCTCCGTCGAGGGTGGTGGCGGGCGACGGGCGGGCAGGCATCCCTG
Organism: Nocardiopsis lucentensis DSM 44048; assembly: GCF_000341125.1. Classification (GTDB taxonomy): domain Bacteria; phylum Actinomycetota; class Actinomycetes; order Streptosporangiales; family Streptosporangiaceae; genus Nocardiopsis; species Nocardiopsis lucentensis. The sequence continues at coordinate 4,951 of NZ_ANBC01000259.1, forward strand.
GCCGCGTGGACGCCCGAACACGGTCCGAGGCGAAGCGGCGGACCCAGGGGGTTTGTCGTTCGGGCGCCGCCAGGGTGCTGCAAGACGAGGCAAGCCGCGAGCGAGGAACGAGCGACAGGCGCCGCCGAGGATGAAGCATCCCTGGCCGCGTGGGCGCCCGAACACGGTCCAAAGCGAAGCGGCGGACCACAGCAAGCACGCCCTAGGCCTTGTCTCCGGTCAGCGCGCGGCCGTCGGAGTCCTCAGCGGACTCGGTGTGGCGGGAAACGGTCTCGGTGAGCTTGCGGGACAGCTCCTGGGGGGTCAGGCCCTGCTGCTGGAGGATGCGGTCGCGCTTGGCGTGGTCGAGGAACTCCTGCTCGATGCCGAACGTGCGGACGGGCACGTCGACGTCGTGGTCGCGAAGCAGGCGGGCGACGGCGTCGCCGACGGCACCGGTACGGCCGTTGTCCTCGATGACCGCGACGACGCTGTGCTCGGCGGCCTCGGCGACCAGGGCCTCGTCCAGCGGTTTGACCCACATCGGGTCGACGACGGTGACGCCGATGCCCTGGTCGGCCATCCGGTCGGCTACCTCACAGGCCACCTGGGCCATGCTGCCGACACCGACGACGAGCAGATCCTTGGAACGGCCACCCTCGGTGGCCCGGCGGAGCAGGTCCATGGAGCCGACCCGGCCGATCGCGTCCAGGTGCTCGGCGACCGCGCCCTTGGGGTAGCGCACGACCGTGGGGGCGTCCTGGACCGCGACGGCCTCGCGCAGGAGGCGGCGCAGGCGCTCGGCGTCACGCGGGGCGGCCAGGCGCAGACCGGGCACGACCTGGAGGATCGACATGTCCCACATGCCGTTGTGGCTGGCGCCGTCGTTGCCGGTCACACCGGCGCGGTCCAGGCAGAAGGTGACGCCCTGCCGGTGCAGCGCGGCGTCCATGAGCACCTGGTCGAAGCACCGGTTGAGGAACGTGGCATAGACGGCGACCACGGGGTGCAGGCCGTTCATGGCCATGCCGGTGGCGGCGGTGGCGGCGTGCTGTTCGGCGATGCCGACGTCGAAGCAGCGGTCGGGGTAGGCCGCGGCGAACTTGTTCAGACCGGTGGGGTAGAGCATGGCGGCGGTGATGGCGACGACGTCCTCGCGCTCGGCACCGATCTCCACCATGGTCTCGCCGAAGACCGAGGTCCACTTCTCGACCTTGGGGCCGGGCTTGGCCTGGCCGGTGCTGACGTCGAAGGGGCCGGGGGCGTGGAACTGGTCCTCGTCGTGGTTCTCGGCGGGAGCGTAGCCCTTGCCCTTCTGCGTGATGCAGTGGACGATCACGGGTCCGCCGAAGTCGCGGGCGCGGCGCAGCGCCTTCTCCAGGGCGGGTTCGTCGTGGCCGTCGATGGGGCCGAGGTACTTGAGACCGAGGTCCTCGAACATCATCTGCGGCTGGATGGCGTCCTTGACGCCCTTCTTGAGGCCGTGGAGGGCCTCGTAGAGCGGCTGGCCGACCACGGGAGTCCGGTTCAGCGTGGACTTGGCCAGGTCGAGCGCCTGCTCGTATCCGGGCGTCAGACGCAAAGAGGCCAGGTGGTCGGCGATCCCGCCCCGGGTCGGCGAGTAGGAGCGGCCGTTGTCGTTGACCACCACGACCAGGCGCCGGTTCTTGCGCTCCGCGATGTTGTTGAGCGCCTCCCAAGCCATACCGCCGGTGAGGGCTCCGTCGCCGATCACCGCGACGACGGTGCGGTCGTCACGGCCCCGGACCTCGTTGGCGCGGGCCATGCCGTCGGCGTAGGACAGGGCGGTGGAGGCGTGCGAGTTCTCGATGAAGTCGTGCTCGGACTCGGCACGGGAGGGGTACCCGGACAGACCGCCCTCGGACTTGAGGTTGGAGAAGTCGTGGCGACCGGTGATGACCTTGTGCGCGTAGGCCTGGTGACCGGTGTCGAAGAGGATGGGGTCCTTGGGTGAGTCGAAGACCCGGTGCAGGGCGATGGTCAGTTCGACCACGCCGAGGCTGGGTCCGAGGTGGCCGCCGGTCTGGGCACAGGAGTCGACCAGGAAGTCTCTGATCTCCCGCGCCAGCACTGGAAGCTGGTCGGCCGGGAGCTTCTTGAGAGCTTCCGGATTGTGTATCGACTCGAACAGTGCCACTGTCTCGTCAGTCCCCTCGTCCAACGTGTTCGCCTGAGTTTGCCGACCCCGGCCGCTGACCTGGCCAGAAATTGGCTACCGGCAGGTATACATACCCGAGTTTATGAGGCTGTGTCCACGGGTCGTACCCCGGATGCGGATGGGACAAGACCCTTGTCACAGCCGGGTGCGGCCCCGGCACGCTCCGGGCGGACGATGTGTACGGGACATCGGCCCCACACGGGTTTTGGCGTAGATTACTCGCTCCGGAGCGGAGTATTGCCCTCCCCCACGACGCTAGCCAAGAAAAGCCTGCCCGAGCAGGCCGATCGCCGAGACCGTCACCACACAGAGCATCGCCACGCGCAGCCTCGCTCCGTCGATCCGACGGCGCACGACGTTGCCGAGGGCGAAACCGGCTCCGACGAACGGGAGGGCGGCCACACCCACGACGGCCGTCCGGACGTCGAGCTGGCCGCCCGCCCCGAGCGCGGCCAGGGAGACACTCGCCCCGAGCAGGAAGAAGGCCGCCAGGGTGGCCCGCACGCGCGAGGGCGGCTCGTGCTGGTAGACCAGCGCCATCGGAGGCCCGCCCACGGAGGTCGCCGTGCCCGCGAACCCGGACAGACACCCCGCGACCACGAGGGAGACCGGGGTGACGCGCACCCGGAAGGACCACACCGACAACACGACCGCGGTGAGCACCATGGCGCCGACCAGTCCGGCCAGAGCCCGGGGTTGGAGGGTGGCGACGACCCACACACCCGCCAGCGTTCCGGGCAGGCGGGCGGGCAGGCCCCAGGCCACCCCCCTCCAGTCCACGTGCCCCCACTCCTGCACCAGCGTGAGCACGGGGAGCAGGACCGCGGCGATGAGCATCGCCCCCGGCATGAGGGTGGGGTCCAGGAAGGAGATGACCGGGGCCGCGACCAGGCCGAGACCGAGGCCGACCGTACTCTGCACGGCCGCGCCCGCGAGGACCGCGGTTCCGGCCAGGACGACGAAGACCCAGGTGTCCGCGTTCCCGAGGGGTCCGGCGGACACGGGTTCCAGGAGATCTGTGTACATGAGGGGGCTGACGCTACATGTCCACCCACCAGGTCGGAATTGCGAGGTCGGTTGATGGGATGATCAAGCGCGGCTGAGGTGGCGGACCCCGTCCGCGTACTCCATGGCCCGCTCCGGGTGCAGGAACCACTCGATGAGACCGCTCGGATCGCTGAAGGAGTTGGCGAACCGGTCGGCGGTCGCCTGGTCCTCCTGCGCGAGGCGGAACAGCTCCCACACGTGCCGGGGGCCGGAGAGCATGACCCTGCTCCACGCGGTCACGTGCCGCGCGTGGCGCCAGTAGGAGGCGAACGTGTCGCGCATGAACGCCTCGTCGAACGGCCGCGGACCGTGGTCGACGATCGCGCGGCGGTAGACGTCGGCGCACAGGGAGGCCATGTTGGCGCCCTGCGCGGTGACGGGGTCGTTGGCGACCACCGTGTCGGCCATCCCCAGGACCGCCGTGCCGTGGGGCAGCCGGGCGACCGGTTCGCGCACGACGGGCGCGTAGAAGGCGCGCAGAGCGGCCCTCGGGTCGGCGGGGACGGCGTCGGCGAAGCGCTCGTACTCCCAGGGCGCGTACCGGCGGAGGACGTCCAGCAGACCCACGAGCACCGCCCCGGCCGAGGCGCCGGAGGGCACGGGCCGGTCCATGGGGCCGCCGGGCACGGCCTCGACCATCACCGCGTGGCAGGGTCCGGCGAGCGAGTACACGGGCAGGCTGACCACCTCGCCGAGCCCCGGAACCGCGCTGCGGCTGAGGACCGAGCCGTCGGGATGGGGGTGGACCCCGGTGGCGTAGGCGACCGTCAGAGCGCGCTGGGGCGCGTCGAAGCGCGAGCGCGTCGTGTCACGGGGGAAGATCCGCGCCAGCTCGCCCCGTCCCGCGGCGACGACGGCCAGGTCGTGCTCCCGTGCGAGCTCCTCCAGTCCGTCGACGTCGACGCGGTGGCGAAGGAAGCGGCCGCCGCGCGCGACGAACAGGTCCAACCAGGCGGACAGCGTGAGCCGCTGGTCCACCGACTGGGCGGGTTCGTCCAACCGGCCCACCCAGGAGACGTCGGGGACTCCTCCCCCCGCGGGGTCGGCGACCCGGACGCCGACGCCCTCGACGAGGGGGGCGCGGTCGCGCCAGAGCGACAGGCCGTGCCGGCGTTCGCGCCGCAGCGCGGGTCCGAACAGGCACTGGGTGGACAGTACGGGCCCCGCGCGGAGTTCCTCCGGCCCGCTGGCACCGACCAGGGTGACGTCGTAGTCCTCCGCGAGCAGACCGAGGGCGAGTTGGAGGCCGGACTGTCCGGCGCCGACGACGAGGATCCTGCGCATGCTCTTCAATCTCCTGGAACGGGCGTCCCCCGTGACCCGCCGGATGGGGACGAACGGTATCCGGGCATGGTGGGGAGCCGCCTCGTGGGCGGGTGGTTCTTGGACTGGGTGATCGATCGCGACGAACCTAGCAGCGGCTTCGCGGGGGCCCGATCCACCCCGGGGAACGGGCCGACGGACCCTCGGGGCGGGCGCCTCAGCCCTCAGCCGGCCGTCGGCCGCGCTTGGTGTCGCGCGATCCCACCGGCACGGCGTCGGCGCAGTTCACGGCACCCGCGCGGCGGCGCCCCGCCGTGCGGACGCGGAGCGGACTCCAACGCCTCACCCGTCGGCCACCGACCCGACCGGCCGCGTCCGCGCGGCGTTCACCGCCTCGGACGCGGGGAGACGGAGTTCACAGAAAGGGGTGGGCCCCGGCCCGGCGGGAGCGGCCGGGCCGGGGCGTGGGGCGGCCGGGAGTGGAGTGAGCCGCCCTGGGGAGGGGAGGAGACGAGGCTCCTCCCGGAGGAATGGTGGGCTCGGGCGCGCCGGCCCCTTCTATGCGCCGCCCCGCGCGTGGGTCTTGCGGCCCCGCCGGGAGACCGCGTCCAGGATCACCGCGATGAGCAGCACCGCGGCGGTGATCATGAACCGGACCGAGGTGTCCATCTGGAGCAGCAGCAGACCGGAGGTGATCGCGCCCAGGACCAGCCCGCCGAGGAGGGCGGAGTAGGCGTTGCCGCGCCCGCCGAAGAGGCTCCCAC
>NZ_ANBC01000260.1 GCF_000341125.1 Nocardiopsis lucentensis DSM 44048
GCCGCCACCGGTGGACACGCTCGCCGCGAAGTTGCGCGACGCCAGCATGATCCCGCCGAGCGCGGCCAGCGCGGAGGCGATACCGAACACCGACACGCGGATGAGGTCCACGTTGATGCCCGCGCGGCGGGCCGCCTCGGCGTTGCCGCCCACCGCGTAGACCATGCGGCCGTAACGGGTCTTGCGCAGGACCAGGTCCAGCACCGCCACGAAGCCGACGAAGATGAGGAAGGCCAGGGGGACGCCCTTGTACTGGTTGAGCATCCACACACCGCCGACCAGCGGGAGCGCCAGCAGAGCGGTCCGGGCCAGGACCTCGACCGGCGCCCGGTTGGGCAGCCCCGACCGGCGCCGCTTGCTCTCGACGGTCAGGACGGAGAGCAGGTACAGGGCCAGGACCACCAGCACGATGGCCCAGCCGACGACCGGAACGAAGTAGGTCTGGGTCAGGAGCGCGATCGGGCCCGTCGAACTGGTGTTGATGGTCCCGTCGTTGCCCATGAGGTAGAGGTGCACACCCTGCCAGCCCAGCAGACCGGCGAGGGTGACGACGAAGGCGGGTACGCCGACCTTGGCGAAGATCACCCCGTGGATGAGGCCGATCACGAGACCCACCCCGAGGGCCGCGAGGATCGCCAGCCATTCCGGGAGTCCGTACCGCACGGCGAGCACCGCCAGCACGGCGGCGGCCAGACCGGCGACCGATCCGATGGACAGGTCGATCTCGCCCAGCAGCAGGACCATGATCACGCCGGTGGTCATCAGGCCGATGGCGGCGATCTGCACGGTGAGGTTGGACAGGTTCTGTGGGGACAGGAACCGGTCGTTCATCGACTGGAAGACGATGCCGATCAGGATCAGCCCGATGACGACCGGGATCGGCCCGAGCTCGCCGCCGCGCACGTTGCGTCGCAGGACCTGGAGCCAGCCGCGCGGCGAGGCCGCGGTGACGAGCAGCCGGGGGTCGCGTGCGGCCTCGGCGGGGGCCCCTGCGGTGGTGGTGTCCTCTTGTGTGAGGTGTGTCTGCTGGGTCATCAGTGGTCCTTCGTGGCCACGGCGGAGGCGCCGGTACGTTCGGAGCGGCGGGTGACCGGGTTGTCCGCGGCGCCGGTGATAGCGGCCACGATCTCCTCGTAGCTGGTCTCCGCGATGGGGAAGTCCCCGGCGTTGCGGCCCAGCCGCAACACCACGGCACGGTCGGCGACCGCGCGCACGTCGGCCATGTTGTGGCTGATCAGTACCACTCCCAGGCCCTGGTCACGCAGGCGCTCGATGAGGTCGAGGACCTGCGCGGTCTGGGCGACTCCCAGCGCGGCGGTCGGCTCGTCGAGCATGACGACGCGGGGCTGTCCCAGCAGGGAGCGGGCGATGGCGATGATCTGGCGCTGACCGCCGGACAGGCCGGAGACGGGGACGCGCAGGTCGGGGATGCGCACCGAGAGGGAGTCCAGGAGTTCCCGGGCCCGGCTCTCCATGGCCACCTCGTCGAGGGTGCCCGGGAAGTGCAGCCGTTCGTTGCCGAGGAACAGGTTGCCGACGATGTCCAGGTTGTCGCACAGGGCGAGATCCTGGTAGATGGTCGCGATGCCGAGCCGCTGGGCGTCGGAGGGCGAACCGATGGTGACCGGCTGGCCGGCCCNNNATCACCTTGACCAGGGTGGACTTACCGGCTCCGTTGTCGCCGAGCAGGGCGACGACCTCTCCGGCACCGACGTGGAAGTCGACCTCGCTGAGGGCGCGCACGGCCCCGAAGGTCTTGGAGATCCCGGACAGTTCCAGGACGGGTGTGCTCATCGTGCTCGTGTCTCTTTCCTCGCCCCGGGGAGCGGGGCGGGCCGGTCGGCCCGCCCCGTCCTCCGTGGCGTCGCACCGTGGGTCTACAGGGCTTCTTCGCAGAACTCGGTGTCGGCGTAGTCGTCGGCGCAGATCTCCTCGATGGTGTAGAAACCGTCCGAGACGACCGTGTCGCCGATGTTCGCCTCGGTGACCACGATCGGGTCGAGCAGGATCGACGGGACGGTCTCGCCGTCGGCGGACTCGACGTCGGTGAGGCTGTACTCGCCCGCGTCGAGCTCCTCGCCGGTGGCCAGGGAGACGGCCATGGCCGCGGCGATCTCGGCCTCGGGGCGGATCGCCTTGTAGATGGTCATGTACTGCTCACCGGCGATGATGCGCTGGATGGCCGCCAGTTCGGCGTCCTGGCCGGTGACGGGGGGCAGGTCCTCGGTCTCCACGCCCGCACTGCGCAGGGCGGAGATGACACCCGAGGCCATGCCGTCGTTGGCCGAGTAGACGCCGGTGATCTCATCCACACCCAGGGTGGTGATGGCGCCCTCCATCTGGGTGTTGGCCTGGTCGGGCGACCAGTCGGGGGTGTCGAACTCCTGACCGATCTCGATCTGGCCGTCGAGGATCTCGTGGGCGCCGGTCTTGTAGTAACCGGCGTTGGGGTCACTGGGGGCGCCGTTGATCATGACGATCTGGCCCTCTCCGGAGGTGCCGTCCTGTTCGATCGCCTCCAGGAGCGCCTCGGCCTGCATCCGACCGATACGGACGTTGTCGAAGGAGACGTACATGTCGGCGCCGCCCTGGGCGAGGCGGTCGTAGGCGATCACGGGCACGCCCTGGGCGTGGGCCTCGTTGATCGTGCCCGCGGCGGCCTCGGAGTCGACCGCGTCCAGGACGAGCACGTCGACCCCGTCGGTGAGCATGGCCTGCGCCTGCGTCTGCTGCTGGTCCACGTCCTGGTCGGCGTTGGCGTAGGAGAGCTCGCAGTTGGGGCACAGCTCCGTGAGGGCTTCCTCGAAGTAGGGCCGGTCGAAGGCCTCGTACCGGGCCGTCTGGAGCTCGGGCAGGAGGAGTCCGACGTGGAAGCCCTCCTCCAGGCTGTGGGTCTCCCGCTCGGCCTCGTCACCGGAGGTGGTGAGGGAGCCGCAGCCGGAGACGAGGAGTGCGAGGGCGGCGGTGGCCGCCGGGG
>NZ_ANBC01000261.1:0-1927 GCF_000341125.1 Nocardiopsis lucentensis DSM 44048
CCGGGAGGGCCAGGGCGGCCGCTCGTGACGTGGAAGGGCGTCGTGTGCTCAACGCGGGGTGCCTCTCTGGACGGGGGATCGGTGTGGGAACTCGCGAGTGGTGGTGTGAAGTCAAACCTCACCGACGGCTTGCCGTCAACTGATGAACACATAACCGAAACATCACGAGTGCTGCATTCACCCGTTAAAGCCATTAAAAGCCCAGGTCAGAGCAGCAAAGAGGGAGTGTGACGCCATGTGAAGAATGTTGCGAACACTCCCGCGTTCACCCGAACGAAGCGGCCCTGACCTCGTGCTTCACCGTATGCGAGACGAGGAGTGGGCGCCGCGTGAAGGCGGCGGGGGCGCCGGGGACGGCGACGGGGCGGATCCGGGCGGTGGACGAAGGGCGAAGGGGCAGTGCCGCAAGGGCCCGAAGACGGGTTCTCAGAGGGCGACGTGCGCCGCGGTCCACAGCGCCCCGTACAGGGCCGCGTCCCGACCGAGCGCACCCGACATCAGGGTCAGGTCCTCCCGCGCGCTGCCCAGGGCCCCGAGCTCCATCGCGCGCGCCATCGGATCGAGCAGCAGCTCCCCCGCCTCCGCCAGGTCGCCGCCGACGGTCACCCGGTCCGGGTTGAACAGGTTGGCGGCGATGGCCAGCCCCTGGCCGAGCGCCGTGCCCGCCTCCGCGATGACGCGCCGGCTTCCCAGGTCGCCGGAGCGCGCGGCCGCGACGACGTCGGCCACCCGGGGCCCGCCCGGGCCCCGCGCGACCTCGGAGTTCTGGGGCAGCATGTCCAGCAGGTAACGCGCCCCGACGAAGGTCTCCAGACAGCCCCGATTGCCGCAGCGGCACACCGGACCACGCGGGTCGAGCGTGATGTGCCCGATCTCGCCCGCGGTACCGCCCGCGCCGCGGAACAGCTCCCCGGACAGGACGATCCCCGCGCCGACCCCCTCCCCGATGACCAGGTGGATGAGGTGGCCAGCGCCCTCACCAGCACCGATCCGGCGTTCGGCCAGGGCCGCGAGGTTGGCGTCGTTCTCCGCCACCACGGGGACACCGAGGCGTTCGCCGAGGGCCTCGGCCGGACGGAAGCCCGTCCAGCGGGGCACGCACGAGATCCGCCCGACCTCTCCCGTGCCCGGGTCGACCGGGCCCGGAACGGAGGCCACGGCCGAGGACACCGTGCGCAGGTCGATCCGCGCCCGTTGGAGGGTGATCTCGGCCAGCCACGCGGCGCGGCGCACTCCGCGCTCGGGGTCGGCGGCGACGTCGTAGCCGATCTCCTCGCGCGCCAGAAGGTTGCCGTCGCTGTCCCCCACACCGACCGCGACGCCGTCCACGGTGAAGTCGACCGCCAAGACCGCGCCCGGCGGGCGCAGCAGGGTGACCGCCCTGGCCCGCCGGCCGTTGGAGGCCGTGTCACGGACCGAGACCGTGCCCGCCGCGCGCAGCCCGCGCACGATGTTGGACACGCTCGCGGCGGACAGGCCGGTCGCCCGGGCCAGTTCCGCCTGGGTACGCGTCCCGTCCCGGCGCAGGACCTCCACGACGCGCCGTTCGTTGGCCTGCCGCAGGGCGGACTGGGATCCGGGCGTCACGGTGGCGTCGGTCACCCGGCTCCCCCTCGTGGTCGATCATCGGTCAGCGCCCCGCGCTGCTGTGAGGCATGCTACAAGCAGTGAACGCAAGCCGGAACACGGGGCGGCTGCTAGGACGTGGTCGGCGGCCATGGCCTAGGGTGCGGGATGTGTCAGTGGAACGCGTGCGGACCAGCGACGACCGGTGGGCCGACCACCTGGCCTCGGCCGTGCTGGCCCGGGGCCGGAGGCGGCCCTTGCGCGTGGTCGCGGTCGAGGGGCGCTCGGGCTCGGGCAAGAGCACCGTCGCGGAGCGGCTGAGCGCCGCGCTGGCCCTGCGGGGCGAGCCGTCGGCGGGGGT
>NZ_ANBC01000261.1:1934-6769 GCF_000341125.1 Nocardiopsis lucentensis DSM 44048
TGGAGGATCTGTACCCGGGGTGGGACGGGCTGTCGCTCGCCCACACGTTCCTGAGGGAGTGGGTCCTGGAGCCGCTCGCGCGTGGGGAACGCGCGGCCTGGCGGCGCTACGACTGGGAGCGCGGCGGTTTCGAGGAGGCCTGGACGGTGCTCTCCCCGGAACTGGACGACGGCGGCACCCTCATCGTCGAGGGCTGCGGGTGCGGGGCCCGGCCGGTGCGTGCGCACCTCGACCTGCTGGTGTGGGTGGCCGCGACCGACGCCGAACGGGGCCGGCGGCTGGACCTGCGTCGCGACGCCGCCCTGTACGCCCCCTACCGGACCCTGTGGGCACGGCAGGAGGACGAGTTCCACGCCGCGCACCGCCCCCGGGAGCACGCCGACCTGTGGGTGGACAACTCGGGGAGCGGCGCGCCCGCGCGGTGAGCGGCGGAGGGACACGCGGTCGGCGCCGTCGCGCAGGAGCGGGAAGGGCTGGCCGAGGGTGTCCGCGGCGTGGATGACCACGTCCCGGCGGCCCCCGCGGATCAGTCCGCGGTGCCGCCGTCCCGGTGCTCCCGGGTGTGGGCCCCGACGTACATGCCGACGAGCCTGGCGATCACGGTGGTGAGGAAGAGGGTCCCGGTCACGGCCTCGAGGGCCGCCAGGGAGCGCGTCCACGGAGCCACTGCGACGATGTCCCCGTAACCCAACGTGGCCAGGGTGACGTAGGAGAAGTACACGAAGCTCTGCCAGGCCATCGGTTCATCGGGGTTCGCGCTGTCGGTGAAACTTCCGGGAACGAGGAGTTCGACCGCGCTGAACCACGTCGCGAACACGCCCCCGATGAGGAGGTAGGCGCTGATGGCGGCGACGATCACGTTCAGGCTGCGCGCCGGGCTGCGCCGGTAGACGAACTTGAGCAGTGAGTAGACGACGCCGGACTGAAAGGCGAAGAGCGTGGAGAACAGCCCGAGCAGCGCCACGCCGCGCAGAGGATCGACGGCGACCCACAGGGCGAAGAACGTCAGTGCCACGCCGACGACCAGGACGGGCAGCACCCGGTCGCGCTGATCCCGCACAACGAGCAGGCCGAAGCCGATCATCCCGACGTAGAGCAGCGTGTACAGGAGGGTCCAGCCCTGCCCCTGCAGCGTCATCGGGTAGCCGAACTGGAGCATCACCACGAAGAGCAGGAACAGGCCGAGGTTCGGACCGCGCTCGTCCACGCTCCCCTCCCCTCCCCGCCGTGCCTGCCGCCCGCCGCTGGCTCCGCCGTCGCACCACGATGATGCGGCAACGGTTCCGGTCACGTCAGCGCGACACCCCGGTGTGGTCGGGGGAGGTCACCCCCCGCTGGTCTGGGGCCCGACCGCTGATCTCGTGGGCACGTCGCGGGTCGGCGTTGACCACGCCCGGCCCCGCGTGGAGCGTGGGCATCATCCCCGGCAGCTCCCCGAGCCGGTCCACCCCGCGCGTGCGCATGGTCCCGTCACCGTGCTTGTCGACGTCGGCGACGGTCGGGGCCACCAGGGCCGCCCCGAGCCGAGCATGGGGCACGTCGGGAAGGGCGGCGGACTGATGTCAGAGCCGGGCGTCTGCGACGTGACCACGGCGAGGAAGAGCATGGACCCGGCCTCCAGCCCCGCACCGACCCTCAGGCATCGGAACGTGGTCCGCGCGCGGTCTCCTTCAGGGACGACGCGGACCAGCTCCGCCACGGCCCTCCCTCTCCCGTCGTCGTCGCGCGCCGGTCAGAGACCGCAGATCTCCCGCGCCCTGCGCAGATCGCCCCGGATACGTTCGACCCCGGCGGACAGATGCGGCAGCTGGACACTGGACTGTTGAAGCTCCCAAGCCCGTCGGGCGCGGCGCGGCGGGGAACCGCACACCACCCTCAGCGCGATGCCGGAGACCACCGCGCCGACCAGGCCGAAGACGCCGATCCAGACCAGGAGGTCCAGGACCCCGTCCGGGGCGAAGTCGAGGGAACCCAGGGCCTCGGCCATGATGAGTCCCGCGCCGACCGGAAGCGCGGAGAAGGCGAACCGGCAGTACCGCGCGGTGGTGTGCAGGCGTGTCTGGAGCGTGACCCTGCTCGCCAGTGCCCCGTGCTTCTCCTGGGCCGCGGCGAACCGCCCCTCCCAGTCGCGCCTCTGTGCCGCCAGGGCCCGCATCGTCGGCAGGGCACCGTAGACCGCGGCCGCGCATCCGGCGTTGACGGGGAGCGGGCTCCCCTCGACCCGGGTCCACAGGATCTCGACCCAGGCCGACAGTTCGCTGTCATCACCGGTGGCGGGGCGCACCATCCGCTCCGGGTGGAGCAGGAAGGTGAGGATGAGCGCGGGGTTGGCCTCGGCCCGGGACGCGTTCCATCCGGCCAGGTGGTCGACGAGCTGGCGGTGGAAGTCGATTCCGGCGCGTTCGGCCTCCTCCAGGTGGTCGGCGAGCTCGCGGAGCCGCCCGGGTTCGTCGGTGCGGTGTGCGTTCATGACACGCAGAACCTCGGGGCGGGCGAGCAGCGCCATCTCGTTGGCCAGGGGCGCACCGGTGAACAGCGGCCGAGGGTCGTTGAACAGGTCGCCGAGCTCGGCCGGCGTGGCGCCCCGGCCGCGAAAGACCGGGGGCAGTTCGGGGCACAGCTGGGCGATGAAGGAGGCGATGGCCAGGTTGGCGTCGTCGACCTGGCGACGGAACAGGGACCGGTCCACCGACGTGTCACCGAGGTCGTCCATGATCCACGCGCCCAGTGCCGCGCGCTCCTGGGGGTCGCTGAACACCCGGACGGCGGCGTTCCAGTTCTGCTGCATGGCGGTGGCGAGGGACCGGGTGTCGGTGAACCGAACGCCGACGAAGTGGTACGGGGGCACACCGTCGCGAAGGGGTGCGTCCGGCGGGTACGGCGCCCCGGTCGTCGGTCCCGTCGCGGGCGGCGGGGCGGCCGGGGCGGCCGGGGCGACGCGGGTGTAGGCGCGGGTGGGATCGGCCGTCGCGGCCGGGGCGACGCGGGTGGGGTCGATTCCCCCGGAGGGGGCGACGCGGGTCGGGTCCACCGGAACGGGTCGTTCGACACGGGTGGGGTCGACGGTGACGGGTCGCTCGACACGGGTGGCGGTGTCCGCCTCGACGCGCGCGGGCTCGGCGGCCGCGGGGAGCGGGGCAGGCCGGGACCCGTCGGAGGGCACCGCGACCAGCTGGTTGAGCAGGGTGGCGGCGTCCGGGCGACGGGCGGCGTCCTTGTCCAGACAGGTACGGACGATGTCCCGCAGGGCCCCGGTGAGCGCGCCGAGTTCGGGTTCGGCGCTGAGGATGCGGGCGATGCGGGAGGCCTGGGTCGGGCCGGGGAAGGCCTCGTGCCCGGTCGCGGCGTAGACCATCACCGAACCCCAAGCGAAGATGTCCACGGCCGAGGTCAAACGCATGCCCTCAAGCTGTTCCGGGGCCATGTACCCGATGGTCCCGATCACCCCGCTGGCCGTCACCGACGTCGACTCCACCGCCTTGGCGATCCCGAAGTCGATCACCCGCGGCCCGTCCGGAGCCAGCATGATGTTCTCCGGCTTCAGGTCCCGATGCACCACACCGGCCGCGTGGATGGCCGCCAGCGCCGTGGCCGTGGAGACCGCCAGGCGGTGCAGTTCCACACCGGTCCGCGGGCCGCCCTGGGCCACCGCGTCCTGGAGTGTGGGGCCGTCGATGTACTCCGTGGCGATCCACGGCTCCTCCGCCTCGGGATCGGCGTCCACGATTGCGGCGATACAGAAACCACTCACCCGCCGCGCCTGCTCCACCTCCGCGGTGAAGCGGCGGCGCATCTCGGCGTCCCCGGCCCAACTGGCGTGCAGCACCTTGACCGCCGCACGGGTCCCGTCACCGGACTCGCCCAGGAACACCTCCCCGAAACCACCGCGCCCCAACGAGCGCACCAGCCGGAAATCACCGACGACGTGTCCGGCCCGGTTTCGTTCCGATCCCGGCCCGTCCTGGTGCTGGGGGTCGTCCACATCCGCCCCGTTCCTTGGTTGATGGTCACATGGCCCTGGTCTCTCCCCATGACAGGCCCCAGGGAACTATAGCCACGTCACGCAGCCCGGGACGTGGCGGATCACATCGAGTCCGGAACCGGCCACGGAACCCGGTTCGATACGTTATCCGTCCGTCACCGCCCGCGCATGGTCAGCGGTGGTCACCGCGCTGGATCCGCTCGACGAGGTCGTCGGTGAGGGTACCGAAACCAGTGGCCGCCCACACGCTCTCCTCCGCGGGCACCTCGAAGTAGGGCACGGTGCGGTCGCCGTGCTCGACGGGCAGGGCGTTGGGCCGCATCCGGGCGCGCACCGCCTTCGCACACGTCCCGCACAGGGGCACCCGTACGGCACGCCTCGATCCCGTCTGCCGCCAGTCGGTGGGCCTGGTGTCGGTGCCGTGCAGCGGGTTGGCGTAGCAGTGGCGGCGCCGGAGGCCGCCGCGCCCGCGCCGGGCCATGCGCTCCTCGGCCAGGTCCAGCAGTACGAGGACGCCGACGACGTCGGCCAGGGAGCCGCCGTCGAGCCGGTCGTGGATCGCGCGGGCCGCGGCGTGCGCGTCGGGGGCGCCCCTCAGGGCCTCGGCCTCGGCGGCGGACCGGTGCTCCATCGCGCCCAGCCGTTCGCCGAGCTCGACCAGCTCCTGGCCGGCCCTCCGCTCCAGCGTCTCCCGGTGCGCCTGGTCGACGTTGTCGAAGGCCGCGTGCTGACGGAGGGCCGGTACCGCGCGCGGCCGGGTCCACAGCAGGTAGCCGCCGCCGAGGAGGAGCAGGACCGCGACACCGCCGACGGCCCACGGCAACCACGCGGTCCCGGCCGCCCGCTCCGCGCC
>NZ_ANBC01000262.1 GCF_000341125.1 Nocardiopsis lucentensis DSM 44048
CCGCCGCGGCCGTGCCGTCCTCCGGGGCCGGGGGCGCGTCCTGGGAGTCGTCGCCCTGTTCCTCCTCGTACGCGCGCATCTCGCGTTCGTAGACGGCCTCCGGGTCGTCGGAGACCGCGGCGTCCACCGCCACCTCCACGAGTTCGGACAGGGGCGCGTCGTAGTCGGTCGCGTACGACGCCGCCAGGGCGGCGTAGTGGGCGCGGTCGGAGTAGGAGACGGCGCCCGAGGCGTCGAAGTCGCTGCCGCTCAGGCGGGGGCTGTCGAGGACGAGGTAGTGGCCCGCGCCGCCGACGCGGTCGTGGACGGCGGCGGCCAGGTTCCCCGGATCACCGCCCCACGTGTCGCCGTCCACCAACGGCACGAGGATGACGCGGACGGGCAGCCCGCTGTCCTCGATCGTCTCCTCCACCCGCGCGCGGGTCTCCTCGGGGAAGGCGCTGTCGTAGGCGGGGTCGACCACGACGGGAGAGGACTCCAGAGCGGTGGCGATCTCCTGGGCCGGACTGGGCGCGTCGGCCCGCGCGGTCGCGGGCGCGGCCAGGACGAGGCAGAGCCCGAGCGCCGCGAGCGGGGTCGGGCGGATGTCAGGACGCATGGGTCTCCTTCACGAGGGAGTCGGCGTCGAGTCCGCCCTGGGACCCGTAGCGCGTGCGCACCCAGGAGCGGTTCAGGGTCAGGTGCGGTACGCGCCGCCGCCCGTCGCGCACACGCAGGGGGAGGCGGGCCCGGTCCGCGGTCGTCAGGCACGACGCGCACATGGGGAGGCGGCTCTGGGACAGGGCGGTGGCGTCCTCCCCGACGGCGGGGCCGTGCAGGGGGTCGACCATGCACACGGACGCCTCCTGCCCGGAGTCGGATCGGAGCCGCCGCGTGACCCGGCGGGCCAGCACCGTGGCACCCACGAGGTCCAGTTCGTCGGGGTCGCCGTTGAGGACCAGCAGCGCGGTGTCGGCGTCGCGCATGGTATCGGCGGCGTTCGGGTGGTCGGCCGGAGCGGCGTCGACGGCCGCGACCATCCGCGCGGCCGCCCTCCGGGCGATCGGGCGCAGACGGCGGCCGGGCACCGCCCGGACCCGGCGCGTGAGCCAGGCGGCCAGGGCGAGAACGGAGTAGACGAGGGCGCCGAAGAGCGGGCCCAGGAAGAACAGCGCCGGCCAGAAGTCCTCGCTGAGGAAGCGGTCCGTGCGCGACTCCGGCGGCTCCTCGTCGGCGCGGTACTCCGCCTCCCGGGGGACGGTGTCCTCGGCGTCCGGGTCCGGGCGCGCACCGTCGAGCCGGCCGAGGACGGTGAGGGTCGGGCCCCGCACCACGTCCTCGCTGTCCGGGTCCCAGGTGAGGCCCGTCAGGTCCCACGTGTCGACGCCGAGGTCGACGCCCAGCGCCGCGATGCCGACCTTCCCGCCGCCGACGTCGGCCACCAGGTAGAGGCCGTCCTCGTCCCTGGTGTGGGCCAGGGCGTGGGCGAGCACCTCCGCGTCCCCTCCGGCCTCGTCGGAGTCCGCCATGAGCACCACGGCGGCGTGGACGGGCACGGATGCCCCGGCGACGGCGTCGGACAGCTCCGCAATGGACGCGCCGTCCACGGGTGCCAGGGGGTCGACGTACACGGGGTCGTCCTCCCACGCCGCGACGACGCGGTCCACGCGCACGGTGGAGGCGACGTAGGGCGGGGCGGCGAGCGGGTCGGCGGCGTCCGCCCGCTCGTCGGGGCTCGCCGGGGGCCGGAGCACGTGGACCGCTCCCGCGCCGACGGTCGCGACGGCGATCACGGCGCACACGGCCAGGAGCCGCACGGAGCGGCGCAGGGCCCTTCGGCGGACGGCGACCACCGGCGCGCCCGGTCGGCGGGACGCCGGCACGCGCCGCCCGCCACGCACGGGCGCCTGGGCCTGCGCAAGGCGGTACCCGCGCACGATGACGGCGGTGAGGCCGAGCCCCAGGAACCCGCCCCCGACCATGGCCACCAGGAACCCGGTGTTGGCCGGTCCGTTGTACGACAGGGGGTCCAGCTCCTCGACGAACTCCGCCCAGCCGGACGGCTCCTCCTCCGCCCTCTCCTGTCCGAAGGAGTCCCGCGCCGCGTCCGCGCGGGCGGCGATCTCCGGGTCGAGCAGCAGGTCGACGTAGCCCGCGGCGACGTCCTGGAGGCGCGAGGTGTGGTCGTAGGACTCGTCGCCCATGAGGGCCGTGGTGGCGTCCCCGGTCCTCAGGTCGACGCCGGGCGTGGTGAACGCGCGGACGACCGTGTGCCCGTCGTTCATGTGCACGTACAGGCCGTCCTCACCCACGCGGTCCTGGAGGGAGGCCAGGAAGGTGTCGCTGCCCAGGTTTCCGGCCAGGTAGGGGGTGACGACCACGTGGTAGGGCGTGTCGAGGCGGTCGAACTCGGCGCGCAGCTCCTCCTCCAGGGCCGCCACGTCGTACTCCCCCGCCAGGAGTTCGCTGACCACGACCTCCCGCCCGTCCGGCTGCTCGGCCAGGAGGTCCGCCAGGTGGGCGGCGGCGGTGGTGTCGGCGGGCGCGGTGTCGGCCCGGGCCGCGGGAGCGGCGCCGGACACCACCGACACCGCGGCCACCAGGGCGACCAGGGCGAGGAGGAGCGTTCGGGGGGTCGACGTCCTCACGTGGAGGGGATGGGGCATGGGGCGAGCATATCGATTCGGTTCGTCCCCTCGCGCCCGGTGTGAACTGGGCCGTCGAAAGAAGGCGGGGCCGCCACCGTCGGTCGGACGGTGGCGGCCCCGTTGAACCGCGCTGCGCGCCGTGTGGGCGCCGGCGGAGTCCTGGGACTACTTCGCGATGAGCTGGCGCAGCACGTACTGCAGGATGCCGCCGTTGCGGTAGTAGTCGGCCTCACCCGGGGTGTCGATGCGCACCACGGCGTCGAACTCGACGCCGGTGTCGGTGCTGACCTTCACCGTGCTCGGGACGCGGCCCTCGTTGAGCTCGGTCACACCGGTGATGGAGAAGGTCTCCTCGCCGGTCAGGCCGAGGGAGTCGGCGGACTGGCCCTCCGGGAACTGGAGCGGCAGGACGCCCATGCCGATGAGGTTGGAGCGGTGGATGCGCTCGTAGGACTCGGTGATGACCGCGCGCACGCCCAGCAGGCGGGTGCCCTTGGCGGCCCAGTCACGCGAGGAGCCGGAGCCGTACTCCTTGCCGCCCAGGACGACGAGCGGAATGTCCTGCGCCGCGTAGTTCTGCGCGGCGTCGTAGATGAACGAGACCGGCGCCTCGGGCTGGGTGAAGTCGCGGGTGTAGCCGCCCTCGGTGCCCGGCGCGATCTGGTTGCGCAGGCGGATGTTGGCGAACGTGCCCCGGATCATCACCTCGTGGTTGCCGCGGCGGGAACCGTAGGAGTTGAAGTCGCGGCGCTCGACGCCGTGGGACTTGAGGTACTCGGCCGCCGGGGTGCCCGGCTTGATCGCACCGGCCGGGGAGATGTGGTCGGTGGTGACCGAGTCGCCCAGCTTGGCCAGGACGCGGGCACCGGTGATGTCGGTGACCGCGGACGGGGTGGTGGCCATGCCCTCGAAGTACGGGGGCTTGCGGACGTAGGTGGACTCGTCCTCCCACTCGAAGGTGTTGCCGGTCGGCGTGGGCAGCGAGCGCCAGCGCTCGTCACCGGCGAACACGTCCGCGTAGGCGCTCTCGTACATGTCCGAGGCGATCG
Organism: Nocardiopsis lucentensis DSM 44048; assembly: GCF_000341125.1. Lineage (GTDB taxonomy): Bacteria > Actinomycetota > Actinomycetes > Streptosporangiales > Streptosporangiaceae > Nocardiopsis > Nocardiopsis lucentensis. The sequence goes on from NZ_ANBC01000262.1 coordinate 3,677, forward strand.
CGGCGTCCATGACCTCCTGGATCTCCTCGGCGGAGGGCCAGATGTCGGCCAGGTAGACCGGCTTGCCGTCGCTGCCGACGCCCAGGGGCTCGGTGGTGATGTCCACGTCGAGGGACCCGGCCAGCGCGTAGGCGACCACCAGCGGCGGCGAGGCCAGGTAGTTCATCTTCACGTCCGGGTTGATCCGGCCCTCGAAGTTGCGGTTGCCGGACAGGACCGCGGTGACCGCGAGGTCGTTGTCCTGGACCGCCTTGGAGATCTCCTCCGGCAGCGGACCGGAGTTGCCGATGCAGGTGGTGCAGCCGTAGCCGACCAGGTTGAAGCCCAGCTTGTCCAGGTACGGGGTCAGGCCGGAGCGCTCGTAGTAGTCGGTGACGACCTTGGAGCCCGGGGCCATGGAGGTCTTGACCCACGGCTTGCGGGACAGACCCTTCTCCACCGCCTTCTTGGCCAGCAGGGCGGCGCCCAGCATGACCGAGGGGTTGGAGGTGTTGGTGCAGGAGGTGATCGCGGCGATGACGACGGCGCCGTGGTCGACCTCGGTCTCCGTGCCGTCGGCCATGGTGACCTTGACCGGGCGGTGCGGGCGCCCGTTGGCGGTCGTGGCCGGCGCGTCGGAGGCCGGGAAGGACTCTTCGCCCGCCTCGTCGTCGGAGACGTAGTTGTGGACGTCGTGGCGCCAGGTCGGCTTGGCCTCCGACAGGGCGATGCGGTCCTGCGGGCGCTTGGGGCCGGCGATGGACGGGACGACCTCGGCCAGGTCGAGCTCCAGGTACTCGGAGTACTCGGGCTCCACGGCCGGGTCGTGCCAGAAACCGTTGGCCTTGGCGTAGGCCTCGGTCAGGGCGACCTGCTGCTCGGAGCGGCCGGTCAGGCGCATGTAGCGGATGGTCTCGTCGTCGACCGGGAAGATCGCGGCGGTGGAGCCGAACTCCGGGCTCATGTTGCCGATGGTGGCGCGGTTGGCCAGCGGCACCGAGGAGACGCCCTCGCCGTAGAACTCGACGAACTTGCCGACCACACCGTGCTCGCGGAGCTTCTCGGTGATGGTGAGCACCAGGTCGGTCGCGGTGGTGCCGGGCTTGAGCTGACCGGAGAGCTTGAAGCCGACCACGCGCGGGATGAGCATGGAGATCGGCTGGCCGAGCATGGCGGCCTCGGCCTCGATACCGCCGACGCCCCAGCCCAGGATGCCCAGGCCGTTCTGCATCGTGGTGTGCGAGTCGGTGCCGACGCAGGTGTCGGGGTAGGCCTGGCCGTTCCGGCTCATGGTGACGCGCGCCAGGTGCTCGATGTTGGCCTGGTGCACGATGCCGGTGCCGGGCGGGACGACCTTGAACTCGTCGAAGGCGGTCTGGCCCCAACGCAGGAACTTGTAGCGCTCGTAGTTGCGCTCGTACTCGATCTCGACGTTGCGCTCGAAGGCGTCCGGGCGGCCGAAGAGATCGACGACGACGGAGTGGTCGATGACCAGCTCGGCCGGGGCGAGCGGGTTGATCTTGTCCGGGTCGCCGCCCAGGTCGCGCACGGCCTCGCGCATGGTGGCGAGGTCGACGACGCAGGGGACGCCGGTGAAGTCCTGCATGATCACCCGCGCGGGGGTGAACTGGATCTCCTGGCTGGGCTGGGCCTTGGCGTCCCACTCGCCCAGCGCGCGGATGTGGTCGGCGGTGACGTTGGCACCGTCCTCGGTGCGCAGGAGGTTCTCCAGCAGCACCTTCAGGCTGTAGGGAAGCCGGTTGGCGCCCTGGACGGCGTCCAACCGGAAGATCTCGTACGACTCGTCGCCTACACGCAACGTGTCACGGGCGCCGAAGCTGTTCGCGGACACGGTGTCTGCCTCCTGATCTCGCCACTGATGTCCCCGGCATCCTGCCCGATGGGCGGGTGCGGGTCCTACTGAGGCCGCCCTCACCGGATTCCGGGGCCTCGGAGAGCCACGGGGCTGCCCTCCGCCGCCACCGGCATCCTCAGGTCCACGCTGACCTGCGGCGACACCACTCGCCGCCGACCAGGCGGTCCGTTGACCGCGGGCGTCCACGATGTTTGGGGTCGGGCGCCGACAAGCGGTCAAGTTCACACGCCCGAACCGGGAGCGGGCCGGGGGGAGTCCCGCTGTTATCTTGACGTCAAGGTATCCAACTTGTATCTCGATATCAAGTTATCGGGCGGTGGTCCGGCCCCCGCGGCCACCCCCCCGAGAAGCCGTCCGCCCTCAGTCGAGCTGCGGGACGACCTTGTCAGCCACCAGTTCCAGGTGGTCCAGGTCGGACATGTCCAGCACCTGGAGGTAGACGCGCTCGGCCCCGGCCTCCCCGAAGGCGCCGAGGCGGTCCACGAGCTCGTCCGGGGTGCCCGCCAGGCCGTTGCCACGCAGCTCGGGAACCTCACGGCCGATACGCTCGGCACGCCGGGCGACCTCCGCCGCGTCGCGGCCCACGCACAGGACCTGCGCCGCCGAGTAGACCATGGGTGCGCTCCTTCCGGAGGCGCGCACCGCCGCCCGGGTGCGTTCGAAGGCCGCCGAGGTGTCCTCCAGCGAGGCGAACGGCACGTTGTACTCGTCGGCGAACTTGGCGGCCAGCCGCGGGGTGCGCTTGGGACCGGTTCCGCCGATCAGCACGGGCGGGTGCGGTGCCTGCTCCGGTTTGGGCAGGGCGGGGCCCTCCGCCAGGCGGTAGTGCTTGCCCTCGTAGCGGAAGGTCTCCCCGACGGGGGTGGACCACAGGCCGGTGATGATGTCCAGCTGCTCCTCGTAGCGGTCGAAGCGCTCGCGGGCCGCGGCGGGGAAGGGGATCCCGTAGGCCGCGTGCTCCTCCTCGTACCAGCCCGCACCGAAACCGAAGTCGACCCGTCCGCCGCTCATCCGGTCGACCTGGGCGACGGAGATGGCCAGGGGCCCGGGGTAGCGGAAGGTCGCGGCGGTCATCAGCGTGCCGAGCCGGATACGGGAGGTCTCCCGCGCCAGTCCCGCCAGCGTGATCCAGGCGTCGGTCGGCCCGGGCAGCCCGCTGACGTGGTCCCCCATGTGCAGATAGTGGTCGGAGCGATAGACGGCGTCGAAGCCCAGCTCCTCCGCCGCGCGGGCGACGGCGAGCTGGTCCTCGTAGGTGGCCCCCTGTTGGGGCTCAAGGAAGATCCTCAGGCGCATACGCCCCATTTTCTCCCACGGCCGCGGGCGCGCGGACAACCGGCGCGCGGATACCGTCGAAAAGGCCTGCCCAGCGGCCCCGCCCCCATGAACCGATCACCTCCGCCATCCCGATAGCCCCACCGTGAAGCTGTTCCGCCGCACGCGCCGCCGCGTGCCCCCCTATGGTCCCGAGAGCTCCGACCCGGAGTTGCTCGCCGCCGTCGCCGCCGGGGAATCCGACGCCCTGGAGATCCTGCACCGCAGACACGCGCCCTGGCTGCGCGCCCGCCTGCGCTACCGGTGTTCGGACTCGGACCAGCTCGACGCCGCCCTTCAGGAGACCTTCCTGGCGGTGTGGCGCAACGCCGGATCCTTCACCCCGCGCCCGGGCGACACCGATGCCGGAGCGTGGCTGTGGACCATCGCGATCCGCCAGTTGATCTCCCAACTGCGCAAACGGTCCAACCGCTGGATCGCCGACAGCGATCCCGAACCCTACGAGACCATCGGCGACGCCTCCGCTGAGGACACGGTCCTGCTCAACATCGAGCACGGCCCCCTGGGCGCCGCCCTGCACTCCCTCTCCCCTGAGCTGCGCGCCGCCATCCAGGCCACCGTGCTGGACGGGCTCACCGTACGGGAGGCGGCACAGATACTCCAGATCCCCGAAGGAACCGTGAAGACACGGGTGATGCGCGCCAAGGCGCGCCTGCGGGAGGCCCTGACATGACCTGGCACCTGACCCCTGCCCAAGTACACGCGTACGCGTCCCACGCCGTCGACGACGTCACGGCGATGTCCGTGGAGGCACACCTGATGCACTGCGCACCCTGCCGAACCCTCGTCCCCGCCGACGAGGAGTGGATCGACCGCGCCTGGGCCGACCTGCGCGACGTCGTCGACCGGCCGCGACCGCACCCGGTCGAACGCCTGCTGCGCGCCCTCGGGCTGCGCGACGGTACGGTCAAGCTGTTGGCCGCCACCCCGAAGCTGTACCGGGCGTGGCTGGTGTCCACGGTGCTCGTCCTGGTCTGTGCCCTGTTCGCCGCGTACGCGCTGCCGAAGGGATCACTGGTGTTCTTCCTCACCGCGCCGCTCATCCCCCTGGCGGGGGTCGCGCTCGCCTACGGACGCGGGGTGGACCCGGCGCACACCCTGACCTCGATCACGCCGATGGCCGGGCAGCGGCTACTGTTCCTGCGGACGTGCGCGGTACTGGTACCCGCCGTGGCGTTGTGCACCCTGGCCGCGTTGATGATGCCCGCACCCACCACCCCGTGGACGGCGGTCTTCTGGCTCCTGCCCTCGCTGACCCTGGTCGCCGGTTCGCTCGTCCTGTGCCGGTGGGTCCACCTGAGCCTGGCCAGCGGTGCCGTGGGGCTCCTGTGGCTGGCGTCCCTGGCCGTGCTCGGCTCCGGCGACCACCTCGCCCCGCTGGCGGCGGTCGCGCCGCACACCCAGCCCTGGTGGGCGGCGGCGCTGGCCGCCCTGACCGGCATGCTCCTGTTCCGTCTCCGTGTGAGGACCACGTGACCGAACCGACCGCTCCCGCCGTCCACGCGCGCGGTGTGACACGCCGCTACGGCAG
>NZ_ANBC01000263.1 GCF_000341125.1 Nocardiopsis lucentensis DSM 44048
CGGGGGTGACCGGTCTGCTGGGCCGCAACGGAGCCGGCAAGACCACCCTGTTGCGGTGCCTGGCCACCGATCTGGAGGCCAGCCGGGGCGAACTGCGGCTGCTGGGCCGCGACCCCGGCCGCGCCCCCGAGCGAACCGAGATCCGGCGCCGCCTGGGGTACCTACCGCAGAACCCCGAGTTCTACCCGCACTTCACCGCGTTCGGCCTGGTGGACTATGTGGCGGTCCTCAAGGAGATGGGCGGGCGCCGCGAACGCCACGACGAGGTGCGGCGCAACCTGGACCGGGTGGGTCTGTACGACCGCCGCCACAGCCGGGTGCGCCGCCTGTCCGGCGGGATGCGGCAGCGACTGGGGCTGGCCTGCGCCCTCCTCGGCGACCCCGAACTGCTGCTGCTGGACGAGCCCACCATCGGTCTGGACCCGGAACAGCGGATCCGCTTCCGCGACCTGGTCTCGGAGCTGGCGACCCGCAGCACCGTCGTCCTGTCCACCCACCAGATCGAGGACGTGGCGGCGCTGTGCCGCCGTGTCGTCTGCCTGGACCGGGGGCGTGTGGTCTTCGACGGCACGCCGGGCGACCTGGTGGAACGGGCGAAGGGCCGGGTCTGGGTACAGCGCGAACGCCCTCGGAGGGGAGTGACCACCTGGCGGCTGGCGGACGGCCGCCACCGCGTGCTCACCCCCGACGGGACGGAACCGTCGGGCGCGGACGGCGAGCGTGTCGAGGTCGATCCCACCCTGGAGGACGCCTACCTCCTGCTCACCGGTGTGGAACAGGGCGCCCGGTGAGGCGCGCCGTCGCCGTGACGCGGCTGACCGCCCTCAACGCCACGCGGATCGCGGCCAACCCGCTGCTGTACGTGGGGCTGGGAGCCACCGCGCTGTTCGCCCGCCACGCCCTGGGGCTCTTCCCCTACACCACCGCTCTGGACGTGCAGAACTCGATGGAGACGGCGGGGATCTTCGTCGCGGCCGTGATGTTCGTGGTGACGACCTTCCCCGCGGTCCGCGAGGCGCGTTACTCGCGGGTGTTCGTCGCCCCCGTGAGCCGGACCGAACGGCTGTGGTCCCTGCTGGCCGCGGCCGCCCTGGTGACCCTGGTCTCCCAGGCGGGCGTGGCCGCGGCCTGCCACTGGTTCGCCGACGGCCCCACGCACGGGACGGTGAGCCCGTACGCCCGCGCCGCGCCCTTCGTCCTCGCCCTGTGCGGTCCCACCGCCTCGGTCGCGGTGGCGGCGTGGACCCGCTCCTACGCCCAGCTGATCATCCCCGTGGTGCTCGTCCCGGCCTACTACCTGTACATGGGTACGGCGCTGAGCTCGATCGGTCCGCAGGTGGTCCACCGGGTGGAGAACCTGGCCCTCATCACGCTGGATCCGTTCGAGACCAGGTCGCCCCAGATCACGGTGCTCTCCCTCCTCTACCTCGTCTACCTCCTGCTGGTGTTCGGGGCGCTCGTCTCGGTCGCGCTGGCGGCGCGCCCGCGGCGGGGCCCGGCACGGGGCGCCGCGATCGGGGCGGCCGCCGTGTTCCTCTCCGGAGCGGTGGCCGCCCCCGCGTACGCCAACACCGCCTACGGGTGGGAGCACCGCTTCCCGGACGACGCCCTGTACGGCGGGGAGGACACCGAGTGCCAGGTCAGGGAGGGGATCACCTACTGCCCGCTGCCGGGGTTCGAACCGTGGGTGGACAGCTGGCACGAGGCGCTCAGCGCCCCCGTGGAAGTGCTGCCGGAGCGGGCCCGGGACGGACTCCCGGTGGTCTGGCAGGACGGTGGGGGCTTCACCCGCGCGACGGACTTCCCCCAGGAGCGCGGCATCAGGGTGTTCGTGTTCGGCGGCCCCGAGGACGCCTTCCTTCGGCTCGACCTGCGAAACCAGGTGTCCCGGTCGGCCTTCGGGCTGCGTGCGGAGTTCGAGGGCCCGTGCTGGGCCACGGGACAGGCCCGTCTCCCCCTCATGTACTGGCTGACGACGGTCGGCGCCGAGACCGTGACCGAGGGCGATGACCCGGTCCGGCAGACCGGCTACCACCTCGCCTCCTTCGGCCCCTCGGCGACCGACCTGGAGGTGGCGCGCGCCTTGGAGGAGACGCCCTCCGCACGGGTCGCGAAGATCCTGGCCGAACACTGGGAGGTGCTCACCGCACCGGAGACGCCCACGACCGACCTCGCGGAGCTGATCGGCCTCCCGCTCACCACGGACGCGAACCGGGTGGCCACCGCGACCGACTGGCACGAGCGCTACCCCCGATACGCCTTCGACCCGGAGTACGACCTCCCGATGGAGTCCGCGCCCACCTGCGCGTGACGGCGCCCCCTGTCGAGCCGGCCCCCGGGACGCCGCCGGTAGGTGACCCAGGTGACGGCGGCGCACAGGAGGTAGAAGGCGGAGAAGAGGACGAAGGCCGGGACGGCCGAGTCCATCCTGCCGAAGGACTCCCGCAGCGCGAGGTTGACCGCCACCCCGCCCAGGGCGCCGACCGCGCCGATCAGCCCGAGCAGGGTCGCCGAGGTCCGGTTGGTCTCAGCGCGCGCCCGCTCGGGGGAACGGCCCGCCGCCATCAGGTCCTGGGCCCGGGCGGCGTAGACGGCGGGGATCATCTTGTAGGTCGACCCGTTGCAGAGCCCGGTGAGGGCGAACAGCACGGCGAACACGGCGGTGAACAGCCCCACCTCAGACCAGGCCAGAGTCGGCACGACCAGGACTCCGGCCAGGGCCATCCCGAGAAAGGCGAGGATCGTGACGCGGGCTCCGCCGAGCCGGTCCGCGAGCCATCCGCCGAGCGGGCGGACCAGGGAGCCGACGGCCGGGCCGAGGAAGGCGATCGAGGCGGCCTCCAGGGGTTCTCGGCCGAACTCGCTCTGAAGCAGGACCCCGAACGCGAAACCGAAGCCGATGAACGAGCCGAAGGTGCCGACGTAGAGCAGCGAGAGGATCCAGAAGTGGCGTTCCCGCAGCGCGCGCACCTGGTCCCGGACCCGTGCGCGCGCGGGTGCCAGGTTGTCCATGAACCGCCATGCCACCCAGACCCCCAGCAGCAGCAACGGCAGGGAGAGGGGCGGCNGGAGCGGCAGGGAGCGCCCGGCGTGGACGCCCAGGACGGCGAGTACGGCCAGACCGAGGAACTGCACCGTGGCCACGCCGATGTTGCCGCCCCCGGCGTTCAGCCCAAGGGCGAGGCCCTTGTGGTGTTCGGGCCAGAAGTGATTGATGTTGGCCATGGAGGAGGAGAAGTTCCCTCCTCCCAACCCCGCCGTCGCCGCCAGGGCGAGCAGGACGGGGTAGGGCGTCTCGGGGCGGGAGACGAGGACGGCCGCGACCACGGTGGGCACCACGAGTAACGACACTGAGACCACGGTCCACGTGCGCCCGCCCACCAGGCCCGTGGCCAGCGTGTAGGGCACCCGGAGCACGGCGCCCGACAGCGCCACGGCCGAGAGCAGGAGGAACTTCTGCTCGGCGGTGAGCGAGAACCCGGCCTGGGGTGTCATGAACAGGACGAGTACCGACCACAGGCTCCACACGCAAAAGCCCAGGTGTTCGGTGAAGATCGAGGACCACAGGTTCCGGCTGGCCACGGACAGACCGGTCCGTTCCCAGAAGGCGGAGTCCTCGGGGTCCCAGCGGTCGATCCAGCGCGGACGGCGGTCGCGTACTTCGCGGTTCACGGGGGTTCCTCTCGCGGGGGTGCGCGGACGCCGCCGACGCTAGAAAGGCGCCGTTGCCCGGAGACTGCCCGTCGGTGACGCCCCCGCTACGGGCCACTCACCCGTGCGCGGTCCCGTGGTGAGTTCGGACACCCGTCTGTAGTCGGGACATTCCGGTCAGCCCGGGGCTGGTTAGGATGGCATCCGTGAACACTCACCGGCACCGCGTGCTTCCCCCTCCGTGCGCCTGAACGGGCGCACGGACCGAGCCTGACCCACCCGACGTCCCCTGCTCGAGGGCCGGGACGTCCCTCGTCGCGCGCCCGTCGCCGATCCCCGATCCATCGACGACGGAGAGTTCACGACCGTGCCGAACCACACCACCCTGCCCGCGCGGCGCCGCATGGCCCGCGGCCCCCTGCCCGTCCTGGGCGCCGCCGTCCTGTGGGGTACCACGGGCACCGCGAGCTCCCTGGCCCCGGACGGCGCCCACGCCGCGGCCATCGGGGCGGCGGGACTGACCCTGGGCGGTCTCCTGCTGTTCCTGACCGGGCGCGGGTCGCTGGCCCTGGTCCGCGCCACCGACACCCGCACCCGGTGGGTACTCGCCCTGGGCGCCCTCGCGGTCGCCGGATACCCGCTGTCCTTCTACCCCGCGGTCGACCAGGCCGGGGTCGCGGTCGCGACCGTGATCACGCTGGGCAGCGCACCGGTGTTCTCCGGGCTGCTGGCCTGGTGGACCGAACGGGTGCGCCCCACCCGCCGCTGGTCGGCGGCCACCGTGGCCGCCGTGGCCGGATGCGCGGTCCTCGTGTTCGGGTCCGAGGCCGCAGGAGACGGCGCAAACGCCGCAGGCGTGTTCCTGGCCCTGACCGCGGGGGCCTCCTACGCGCTGTACGCGGTCATCGCCGGGGCGCTGATCCGGCGAGGCCACCCGTCCGGCGCGGTGATGGGCGCGCTGTTCGCCGGTGGCGGGCTGGTCACGCTCCCGGTCCTGCTGTCGGCCGACACCGCGTGGCTGGCCACGGCCAGCGGCGCGCTGGTCGCCCTGCACCTGGCGATGCTCACCGTGTTCGTCGCCTACCGGTTGTTCGGGATGGGACTGCGGCACACCCCGGCGTCGGTGGCCACGACCCTGACGCTGGCCGAGCCCGCCGTCGCCGCCCTGCTGGGCGTGGTCGTGGTCGGCGAACGCCTGTCCGCGGCCTCCTGGGCGGGGATGGCGGTGCTCGCGCTGGGGCTGGTGATCCTGCGGGCGCCCGAACCGCGGCGTCAGGGGCCGTCCGGGCCCGGGGGACGCGCCCCGGGCCCGACGGCCGCGCGCGGTGGCGGCGCACCGGATCGGTAGGCTCGCGCGCATGGGTGAGGCGTGGGACGCGGTCGCGTGGTCGGAACTGGAGCACAACCACGGGTCCGCGGAGGACGTGCCGGACCTCCTACGGCGGTGCGCGGCCCCGGACCCGGACGACGCCGACGAGGCGGCGTTCGACCTGTTCGACCACCTGTTCCACCAGGGCGGGTGGATCTGCCCCGCCGCCTCGGCCGCGCTGCCGTTCGTGGTGCGCCTGGCGGCCTCGCCGCACGTCCCGGCGCGGGACACCCTGATGGAACTCGTCGCCCGACTGGTGTCGGAGTCACGCCTGGTGGAGGAGGGGTTCCTCGATCCCGCCTGGCCCGCCGCGTGGGAGAAGGCCCTGCCGGAGGTGCTGGACCTGCTCCGGGATCGGCAACCACGCATCCGGCGGGCGGCGGCTGAGGTGGTCAGGGAGTGCGCCGACCCCGGCGAGGCCGTACTGGAACCGCTGCTGCGCTGTTGGGAAGCGGAGACCGACCCCGTCACCCGCCTCGACCTGCTCCTCGCCCTGGGCGCGGCGGCGCAACGGGAGCCGGTCGGTGAGCACGGCGGGCGGGTGCTGGCCCTGTTGAACGGGTTGCTCGACGCACCGGACCCCCAGTCCCGACTGGCGGCCGTCCACGCGCTCGCGCCCGGGGACCCCGATCTGCCCACCCGGAAGCTGGAACAGGTCCTGACGGCACTGCGGGATGCCAGCGTCGGGATGTGGCGGCACACCACGCTCGAGTGCGGTGCGCGCGGTCTCCAGCTCCGGACGGCGGGTCTGCTGACCCCGCCGTCCACCGCCTACGCGCTGGGGCTGCTCGCCGACCACCCCGACGAGGAGCAGCGGGTCGGCGGTCTGGCCCACGCCGCCGAGGTCCTCGGGGAGTGGCGCTCCCCAGTACCCGACCTGCTGCCCGCGATCGCCGCGCGACTGGACGACCCGACCCCCGAGGTCCGGTACCGGTCCGTCGAACTCCTGGCCTGCCTGGGCACGGCCGCCGCCCCGTACGCCGACCGGGTCGCCGCCCTGCTCGACGACCACGCGGTCCGGGGCACACGGGTGGGGCAGACCGTGGGTGAGGCGGCCCTGTGGGCGCTGGCCCGCCTGAACGACCCGCGCTGCACGCCCGGACTCATCGACTCCCTGCACGCCGAGCGGTCGGGGTTCTCCCGGGCCTTCGACCACTACCCCGCCTCGCCCCACATGGCCGTCCTGCCCGCCCTCCCGGAGGTGCTGGCCCGGCTCCCGGAGCACGTCGACGCGCTGCTGCCCGCCGTACGCGAGCTGCTGCTGTCCAGCTCCGACCAGCAGAAACGCGCCTCGTTCTGCGAGACGCTCGACGTGTGGGGCGCGGCGTCCGCTCCGGCCCTGCCGGAAGTCCTCGACCTGCTGGCCGATGGCGATGAATGGGCCGTGCGAGCGGCGGGGG
>NZ_ANBC01000264.1 GCF_000341125.1 Nocardiopsis lucentensis DSM 44048
TTCGACGACGACCTCGGCGGAACGCACGCCGCTTGGGCCCACTGGCGGGTCACCGGCGACCCGGACCCCGCGCTGCGGGCACTGGCCTCCGCCGTCGCCCGCGACCACCCCCACCCGGCTCTGCGCCTCCTGGCCGAACTCGGCCCCCTGGCCTCCGGGTTCGCCGACTCCTGCGTGTCCCTCGCCGTGTCCGGCGCGCCACCGTCGGACTGGACCCGGGTGGAGGCGGCGCACGCCCTGTGGCGGATCACCGGCGACCCCGAGCGCGCCCTTCCAGTCCTCCTCGGAGCCGTCGAGGAGCTGCCCCGGGGACGGTACCTCCCGGTCCACCTCACGGCGGTGCGGTACCTGGCTCGGATGGGTCCGGCGGCCCGTCCGGCCGCCGACCTCCTGCGCTGTCTTCCGGACATCGACCGACGCCTGCGCTACTTCGGCGCCTGGCGCGGTTTCACCGAGGACGAGGAGATCCGCGCCGCCGTGCGGGACCTGTGCGCCGCCGTCGACGGCGGGGTGCCATCCGGTTGAAGCCTCAGAGTGCCCCGACCCACCACGAAGCGCCAGGTGGAGGGGCCAGGGCCCGCCCTACTCCGCCTCGCGGTGGCGGCGCGCCTTGCGCACCGGTTCCAGGACCGCCAGGCACTCGACGTGGTGGGTCATCGGGAAGGCGTCGAAGGCTCGTAGATCCACCAGCGCGTACCCGGCCCGGTCGAACTCGGCCAGGTCCCGCGCGAGCGTGGCGGGGTCGCACGACACGTACGCGACCGCGCGCGGCCGGGTGCCCGCGATCAGGCGCACGACCTCAGCGCCGGCCCCGGTGCGCGGCGGGTCCAGGGCGACCACGTCCGCCCGCACGTCCGCCCACTCCCGCAGCTGGGCGGCCACGTCGCCCTGCTCGATCCGGGCCTGCTCCAGACCCTTGAGGTTGTACCGGGCGTCGCGCACGGCCTCGGCGCCGCTCTCCACTCCCATCGTCCGCCCCTGCGGGCCCACGGCCTCGGCGAGCGGCCGGGTGAACAACCCGGCACCGCAGTACAGGTCCAGGGCGGTCTCCCCGAGCTTGGGTGCCAGGGCGTCCATGACCGCGGTGGTCAGCGTCTCCCCCGCAGCCGGGTGCACCTGCCAGAAACCGCCCGCGCTGACCCGGTACTCGTGTCCCGCGACGGTCTCCCGCACCCCGCGGCGCCCGCGCACGGCCTGGACCCTGCCCCCCTTGAAGCGCCGCAGGACGGCACTGGAGGCCTTGAGTTCGGGCAGGGGACCCAGCTTCGCGCGGGTCGGGGTCACGACGACGGCGCGGTCGGCGCAGGTCGCGGAGGCCACCGCCTCCACGTCCCGGACGTCCTTCCAGACGGCGTCGGTCACCCCCAGTTCGGTCACGCCGGGGTGGGCGATCAGGCACTCGTCCACCGGCTCGATGTCGTGGGAGCGGTGGCGGCGCAGACCGGGACGACCGTCCCGGTCGACGGCGAACCGGACGCGGGTGCGCCAGCCCAGGCCGTCAGGGTGTCCGGGCAGTTCCTCGACCGTGATCTGGCGGTCGATCCCGGCGATGCGGTGCAGCTGGTCGGCGACGACCTTGGCCTTGATCCGGCGCTGGGCCTCCAAAGAGGCGTGCTGCCAGTCGCAGCCGCCGCACTTCCCGGGGCCGGCGAACGGGCACGGCGCCTCGACCCGGTCCGGGGAGGCGGTCAGGACCTCGACGGCCTCGCCTCGCAGGAAACGCGAGGTCTGCTCGGTGACGCGTACCCGGACGCGCTCACCGGGCAGGGCGTGGCGGACGAACACCACCTGGTCGTGGTGGCGCCCCACGCACCACCCGCCGTGCGCGACGTCGTCGACGGTGAGTTCGAGCTCGGTGCCCACACGGGTCATCAGGGAGTCCTCGGAGAGTGTCTGGGGTTCGGGTCACGGGTGACCCTGCGCGCACAGCCACCAACCGCACCCAATCTAGCCGACCTGAGCGGCCGCCCGGACGGCTCCGACCTCGCGCGCCGGTTGACCGGGGCGGTCGCGCGTGTCGGTGCGATCTGTGCCAAGGTGTGACCGTGGGCGCACGGCGCCCACCGGGTCGAACGGCGATCTCGACGGGAGTACGGGCGAGGTGCACATCGTGATCATGGGGTGTGGACGCGTGGGTTCCACCCTCGCGCACACACTGGTGGACCTGGGGCACACGGTCGCGGTGATCGACCAGGACCCCGAGGCGTTCCGGCGGTTGCGCGGCACGGTGGCCAAGCACGCCGTCCGCGGCGTCGGACACGACCGCGAGGTCCTGCTCGCGGCGGGAATCGAGAACGCCGGGGCGTTCGCCGCCGTCAGCAACGGTGACAACTCCAACATCATCGCCGCCCGGGTGGCGCGTGAGACCTACGGCGTCGAGCACGTGGTGGCGCGCATCTACGACCCGCGCCGTGCTGAGGTCTACCAGCGCCTGGGTATCCCGACCGTGGGGACGGTGCGGTGGACCGCCGACACCATCCTGCGCCGGATGGTCCCCGGCGACGAACGGCTGGCGGCCGGCCCCGAGTGGCACGACGCCTCCGGCACCCTGGCCATGAACGAGATGACGCTCCCCCGCGGCTGGGCCGGGCGCCGGGTGGCCGACCTGGAGTCACGGGCTCCGGTGCGGGTCGTCTACCTGACTCGGGACGGTGGGATCCTGCTCGCGCGTTCCGACCAGGTCCTGGCCGAGGGCGACGTCCTGCACGTGGTCGCGCGTGGCCGCGACCTGGACGCGCTGCGGTTCGACAACGGCGACGAGACGGGACACGAGTGAGATGCGGATCGCCATCGCGGGAGCGGGCAGCGTGGGCCGCTCCATCGCCAACGAACTGGCCGCCAGCGGCCACGACGTCCTGCTGATCGACCGGGACACCCGGGCGATCGGGGTCGACGACCTTCCCCAGGTGGAGTGGCTGCTCGCCGACGCCTGCGAGCTGGCCAGCCTGGAGGACGCCCGGTTGGGCGACGCCGACGTGGTGATCGCCGCCAGCAGCGACGACAAGGTCAACCTCGTGGTGTCGTTGCTGGCCAAGACCGAGTTCGGGGTGGACCGGACGATCGCCCGGATCAACGAGCCCGACAACGAGTGGCTGTTCAACGAGTCGTGGGGGGTCGACCTGGCGGTCTCCCCTCCCCGGCTCATCGCCGACCTGGTGGAGGGCGTCACCGACGAGGAGCTGGCCGAGGAGGGTGCGCTTCCTCCGCTGCCCGGCGCGGAGATCGCCGAGTCGGTGCTGCACGCCGAGAGCCCCTTCGTGGGCGGGCCCGAGAGCGTCCTCAGCGCCGGCCTCCCCGAAGGTGTGGCCCTGGTGGCGGTCGTCGGCCCGGGAGGCGTGCGCCCGCCGGACGCCGAACGGACGCTGTCGGTGGGCAACACCGTCGTCTTCCTGGCCGAACCGGAGGCGCTGGGCCCCCTGGAGGAACTGCTCGGCCGCGTCGACGCCACGGCCCCCGGCGAGGACGCCTGACCGCGCGGCCGGCGCGGCTCAGCGGTCGTCGTCGCCCGCGGCGCCCTCGGCGGTGTCCCCGGTCCCGCCCTCTCCGGACCGTGCCGGGGCGTCGTCGCCCAGGGGGGTGCGGCCGCGCGCGAGCAGCCACACCATGGCCGCGAAGGCGGCGACCTGGAGCGGCCAGCCCATCGCGATCTTGGACAGGCCGAGCAGGGCGAAGGTGTCGGCGACGTCGAGGTCGTTCAGCAGCCACAGCGGGTACTGCACGAGCACGCGGATGACGCAGGGCAGCACCAGCAGCCACGTGAGTCTGGAGGCGAGCCGGACCACGGCCGGGTTGGCCCGCCAGGAGGTGAAGTCCTCCTTGTTGCCGATGAACGGCCCGATCATCAAGCCGATCGCGGGCCAGCGCACCAGCACCGACAGGGTCAGCACCACCGCGTAGACGGCGTTGTAGATGATGCCCGGGAGGAACGCGTCGGCGGCCTCGCCGCTGCGCATCGCGAAGATCGCCGCGATGCCGATCCCGAACAGGCTCGTGACGACGTACTGCACGGATGAGCGCTGGAACAGCCGCACCGCACCCAGCACCAGGGCGGCGACCACACCAGCGATGATCGACTGACGCAGGTCGGACAGCACGATGTAGGACACGGTGAAGGTCAGGGTGGGCACGGCCGCCTCGACCATGCCGCGCTTGCCCCCCAGCGCCTTGGCCAGCTGCGAGCGCACGAGCGCCTCGACGGTGTCCTCGGTGACCCTGGGCGTGTCCGCCCCGTCGCCGTTCCCGGTCGGCCGGGCGCTCTCCTGCGAGGCCCGCTGCTGCTCAGTCATCCCGCTCCCGGGGTCGGTGCTCGTCGTGTCCGGTCGGAGCCGCCCGCGCTCGGGTCCGGCGTCACCCGTCCAGCCTAGTCGACACCGCGCCGGGGCCCCTGGGTGAACAACGGACACGGCCGGAACCGCGCGCTCCCGACGCCCCTTCCCATCCCGGTTCGTCCGCCCTTGACCTGTGCCCGGTGTCACACATGGCGATCGTCGTACGAAGTCCGTACGCTGGCGCCGTCGTCCACGTCGTGAGGAGCCCCCATGCGGTTGTCCGTCCCGCCGAGACCCGACCACCTGGAGTTCGCCGCAGCCCTGGACCGGATTCTGGCCGCTCCGGACGACTCCCACGTGTGGTCACCCCACTCGGTGGGAACGGCGCTCGGCCTCCTGGCCACGGCCGCGGTGGGCCGGACCCGGGACGAGTTGGAGGGGTTGCTCGGTGAGGAGGTGGCGACCCACCTGGACGTCCTGGACGAGGCCGTGGCGGCCGCGACCGGCCTGGACCTGGCCACCCTCAACGGCCTGTACGTGCCCGACGACCTGCGGATACGTCCCGAGTTCGCGGACCGGACGCGCGAACGTCCCGGTGCCGAGGTGGAGAAGGCCGACTTCGCCCACGATCCGGAGGCGGTGCGCCAGCGGGTCAACGGCCGCGTGTCGGAGGTGACCCGGGGCCTGATCCCCGAACTACTGCCCCCGGGCGCGATCTCCGCCGCCGTGCGCATGCTCCTGGTCAACGCCCTGTGGGTGCGGATGGTGTGGACGGAGCCCTTCGAGGCACACGCCACGCGCCCCCGCCCCTTCCACGCCCCGCACGGCGGCCGCGAGGTCCCCACCATGCACTGCCAGAGGGACATGCCCTACGCCGAGGCGGCGGGGTGGCGCATGGTCGGGTTGGCGGGTGAGCACGGCCTGACCCTGGACGTGCTGCTGCCCGACGACCCCGCGTCCGCGCCGCCCGGGCCGGACGCGGCGGCGCTGGCCGACCTGTACCGGGCACGCCGCTTCCGCGAGGTGCGGCTGGCCCTGCCCCGGTTCTCGGTGGAGACCGACACCCCCCTCCTCGATCCCCTGGCCGAACTGGGCGTCACCGAGCTCGCCACCGCCGGCGCCCGGTTCGACGGGATCAGCCCGGAGCCGCTCAGGGTGGACAGGATCCTGCACCAGTCGGTGCTGCGGGTCGACGAGAAGGGCGCCGAGGGCGCCGCGGCCACCGCCGTGATGATGCTGAGGTCGACGGTGGTCACTCCCGAGCCGATCCCGTTCACCGTGGACCGGCCGTTCGTGTTCGTCCTGCGGCGGGGCGAGGCGATCCTCT
>NZ_ANBC01000265.1 GCF_000341125.1 Nocardiopsis lucentensis DSM 44048
ACCTGACCGTCCCACCCCGACCCGCGAAGGACGAGCATGACCGCACCAGCCTCCCCCGCCACCCATCGCGACCACGCGTTCCTCGCCGCCCTGCTGGACTGGGCGGTGACCGCCCCGGGACGCTCGCACGTGTGGTCGCCCCAGTCGGTCGGCACCGTGCTGGCCCTCCTCGCCTCGGCGGCCGGGGGTCGGGCACGCGACCAACTGTGCAACGTGCTCCTGGCCGACAGCACGTTCCCCGCACCGCCCGGGGCCGACGCCGCCGTGGCCGCGCACCTGGACCTCCTGGACACGGCCGTGCGCGTGGGGGACACGGAGAACATCGTGGCGACCACCGCCCTGTACACCGCCGAGGGGATGCGGTTGCGGCCGGAGTTCGAGGAACGGATGCTCGGGCTGGTCGGCTCCGAGGTGGCCACGGCCGACTTCGCCCGCGACCCCGAGGGAACCCGGACCGCGATCAACGCCGCGATCGCCGACGCGACCCAGGGGCTGGTCCGCGCCCTCCTGCCCCCGGGGTCGGTCACCCCGCAGACCCTCGCGGTGCTGGCCACCACCCTGTGGGTCCGTCTGCGCTGGGTCATGCCCTTCGATCCGGAGGAGACACGCCCCCGCGTCTTCCACGCGCCCGAGGGCGACCGGGAGGTGCCGATGATGTGGTCCGACGCGTACCTGGAGCACGCCCGTGCCGCCGGGTGGAGCATGGTGAGCCTGGAGGGCGACCAGGACCTGACCCTCGACGTGCTCCTGCCCGACGACCCCTCCGGTGAGCTGCCCGCCCTGACCCCCGACACACTGGCCGAACTGCGTGGGAACACCGTCGACCGCCCGGTCGACCTCTCCCTGCCGCGCTTCCGGTTGGAGCACAGCGTGGACGTGCTCACCGCCCTGCGTGAACTGTCCTTCGACGCGCTGGCCGAGGCCGCCCCCGACCTGCCCGGGATGTGCGACCGACCGGCACGGTTCGACCGCATCCTGCACCGGTCCGTGGTCACCGTGGACGAGGCCGGGGCCGAGGCGGCGGCCGCGACGGCCATGGTGGCGGTCGCAGGGGTGCCGGACGCGCTGCCCGAGCCACCCCCGCCCGTGGAGTTCACCGCGGACCGGCCGTTCGTGTTCGTCCTGCGGCGGGGCGAGGCGATCCTCTTCCTGGGCCGCGTCACCGACCCCGCCGACCCCGGCCCCGCCGCGTCCTGAGCGGCGGACGGGCTCAGGCGTCGAAGACCTCGAACTCGGTGGCCAGCGCCGTCCCCACGCGGCCGCCCGCCTCCGCGGCGGCCTTGGACAGGAAGGACTTCTGGTCGAAGCCGTCGAGGTTGGCCAGGTACACCTCGTGCGCGTCCAGGGAGGCGATCCCCGCCGCCAGGTCGGCCTCGCCCAGCTCCACGTAGTGCGTCGGCCTCGGCGAGGCGCCGAAGGCCACGAACCGCACCCCGGACCACGGTTCGACGCCGTCGCCGAGCTGGTCGGTGAACACCCACCGGTTGGCGGCGTCGCGCACCGCGTCCAGCAGGGCGGGGCCGAGCACCCGGTGGTCGGCGTGGTTGAAGGACGTTCCGCCCGGGAAGGCCTCGCGGAAGTTGATGGAGACGATGACGTCCGGGCGGTGCCGCCGGATCGCGTCGGCGAGCGCGCGCCGCAGCGGCAGGCCGTACTCCAGGGCGCCGTCGGCGAAGTCGAGGAACTCCACCGCCTCGGCGCCCACGGCGGTCGCCGAGGCGCGCTGTTCGGCCATACGCAGGGGGCCGCACTCCTGCGGCGGGAGGCTGTCGATGCCCGCCTCGCCCCGGGTGACCATGAGCTCGACCACGCTCTTGCCCTGGCCGGTCCAGCGGGAGAGCGCCGACGACACCCCGAATTCCAGGTCGTCCGGGTGGGCGACCACCGCCAGGGCACGGTTCCAGTCCTCGGGGAGGGGCCGGGGGGCGCTGTTTTCGTTCATGTCCGTCATGGCATTCACCCTAGAGCGCGCGCCTCCCCGGCACACCGAAAGACGGCCTCAGGAACCGGTGGCACCGCCGGGCGCCGACCCGGCCTGGCCGCCCGGCGCCGAGCCGTTCGGGGAACTCCCGGCACTGCCGTTGCGGGCCGCGCGCTGCTGCGCCGCGCGCGCCTTGACGGCGGCGGCCATCTGCTCCTGGAGCTGCTTGGGAACGGTGATCTCCAGCAGCTCGCTGGGCGGTACCGGCTGTTCGCCGCGGACCACCACGATGTTGGCGAACAGCTGCTCGGCCTCGGCCATCACCTCGGGCTTGACGGCGCCCTCTCCGCGGATCACGCCGCGCAGCACCCAGCGCGGACCGTCCACGCCGATGAACCGCACGCGCTGGCCCAACTGCCTGCCGTCCTCGGTGGTCTTGCCCTTGACCGGGACGACCGCCTGGAGTTCGGGGCCGAAGGTGCCCTCGTGCTCCTCGCTCTTGCCGCCCTGCTTGGTGACCTGCTCGCGCAGCTCCTCCCGCATCTCGTCCCACAGCCCGGAGGACTTGGGGGCGGCGAAGGGCTGCACCTGGAGCGCGGTCTTGCCCCTGACGAGGGTCACCCCGATGATCTTCTGCTTGCCCTGGGCGTCCTGGGCGACGTTCACCTGGATCTCGGTGCCCTGTTCCATCGGCAGCCGGATGCTGCCCAGGTCCATCCGCCGCGCCTCGGGGAATTCCTCGGTGGAGTCCCACGGGCCGGTGGCACGGTACCGGTCCGCGTCCTTGACGATCCGCTCGGTCGGTTTGGCGGGCTCGACCTCGTTGTCGAAGGAGACCTCGCCCGCGGCACCCGTCCTCCGGGGCGCCGCCCCGGTCTCCGCGCCTCTCCCGGCCTTGTCGTCGCGCTTCTTACGGCGGCGTCCAAACACGCCCTCACCTCTCCGCTTCCGTTGATCCCGGGTCGCGCCGGGGTTTCGGGGCACCGTCACCGCAGCGCGGCGTGGCCCCCGGTCGAACCGAAACCGCCCACACCGCGCACCGACTCGGGCAGGGAGTCCGCCTCGACGAACTCGACCCGTTCCACGCGCTGGACGACCAGCTGCGCGATGCGGTCACCACGGGACAGCCGCACGGGGGTGTCCCTGTCGGTGTTGATGAGTGTCACCCTGATCTCGCCGCGATACCCAGCGTCGACGGTGCCCGGAGCGTTGACGATCGTCACCCCGCAGCGCGCCGCCAGACCCGAGCGCGGGTGCACGAAGGCGGCGAACCCGTCGGGCAGGGCGATCGCCAGGCCCGTGGGGACCGTGGCCCGCTCCCCCGGCGCCAGGTCGACGTCGACGGCGGTGTACAGGTCGGCGCCCGCGTCACCGGGATGCGCGTATTCGGGCAGGGGAAGACCGGGGTCCAGACGGCGGACCGTGATCGGGATCCGGCCGTCTTCCAGGGATGAGGTACTCACAACCGTTGAGCCTATCGCTCCCGGGAGGCGGGTCCTGTGTCCGACGGCACCGAGGCGTGGGACGGCGCTCCGAAGCGCGCCGGCGGTACCCGAACGGTTCGTTCGAGTGCCGCCGGCGCGTCGGTTCACTGGTCCTCGGTCGGCTCCGGCAGCGTCACCTCGACGGTGAGTTCGGCCTCGTCGGTGGCCTCGAAGTCGATCCCGGCGGCGCGACCGGCGGCAGCGATGTCACCGCTGGCCGCACGGGCCGACTCGACCTGCTTGCCCGACACCCGGACGCGCTCGACCTCGGCGCGCATGGACAGCTTGGCCTCGGACTTGGCCTTGCGCACCGCGCGCAGGACCTCGGCGGTGGCGGCGAGCACGGCCGGGTCGCCGTCGGCGGCGGCGGTGCGGTACTCGGCGGCGTCCGGCCAGGGCTGGGTGTGCACGGACCCGTCCTGCCACCAGCTCCAGACCTCTTCGGTGACGAAGGGGACGAAGGGCGCGAACAGCCGGTGCAGGGCCCCCAGAGCGATGAGCAGGGCCGCGCGCGCCGAGGCGCCCTGGGGCGACTCGGTGTCGTAGGCGCGGGCCTTGACCAGCTCCAGGTAGTCGTCGCACAAGTCCCAGAAGAAGCGCTCGGTGCGCTCCAGGGCCCGGGTGTGGTCGTAGGCGGCGAAGGCGGCGGTGGCGTCCTCCACCACGTCCGCCAGGGTGGCCAGCATCGCCCGGTCCAGGGGCTCGGTGACCGCGGCCGGGTCGGTGACCGCGCCCTCGCCCGCGACCGACATGACGAACTTGCTGGCGTTGAGGATCTTGATGGACAGCCGTCGGCCGACCTTCATCTGGCCCTCGTCCATGGCGGTGTCGGTGCCCAGACGGCCGCTGGCCGCCCAGTACCGGACCGCGTCGGAGCTGTACTTCTCCAGCAGCGCGATCGGCGTGACGACGTTGCCCTTGGACTTGGACATCTTCTTGCGGTCCGGGTCCAGGATCCAGCCGGAGATGCCGGTGGTGTTCCAGGGCAGGGTGCCGTTCTCGAAGTGGGCGCGCACGACCGTGGAGAACAGCCAGGTCCGGATGATGTCCTGTCCCTGGGGGCGGAAGTCCATCGGGAAGACGCGCTCGAACAGGTCGGGGTCGCGTTCCCAACCGGAGGCGATCTGCGGTGACAGGGAGGAGGTCGCCCAGGTGTCCATGACGTCGGGGTCGCCGATGAAACCGCCCGCCTGGCCGCGCTGCTCCTCGGTGTAGCCTTCGGGCGTCTGCGAGCTGGGGTCGACGGGCAGCTGGTCCTCACCCGGGACGATCGGCTCGTCGTAGCGCGGGTTGCCCTCGGCGTCGAGCGGATACCAGACCGGGAACGGCACGCCGAAGAAGCGCTGGCGGCTGATCAGCCAGTCGCCGTTGAGGCCGCCGACCCAGTTCTCGTACCGCGAGCGCATGTGCTCGGGGTGCCAGACGAGCTCACGGCCGCGCTGGATGAGCTGTTCGCGCAGGTCCTCGTCACGACCGCCGTTGCGGATGTACCACTGGCGGGTGGTGACGATCTCCAGGGGCTTGTCGCCCTTCTCGTAGAACTTCACCGGGTGGGTGATCGGGCTGGGCTCGCCGATCAGGTCGCCGCTGGCGCGCAGGAGCTCGACCATGCGCTCGCGCGCGGTGTGCACGGTGGCGCCGACGAGTGTGGCGTAGGCCTCACGCCCCTCGGGGGACTCCAGACCCTTGGGCGGGTCGGCCATGATGCGGCCGTCCCAGCCGATGATGGGGCGGGTCTCCAGCTGGAGCTCGCGCCACCAGGTGACGTCGGTGATGTCGCCGAAGGTGCAGATCATCGCGGCGCCGGAGCCCTTCTCGGGGTCGGCGAGGCGGTGCGGGCGGACGGGGACCTCGACGCCGAAGACCGGTGTGCGCACCGTGGTGCCGAACAGGTCCTGGTAGCGCTCGTCGTCGGGGTGGGCGACCAGGGCGACGCAGGCCGCGAGCAGCTCGGGGCGGGTGGTCTCGATGTGGACCGGCTCGCCGTCGGGCTTGTGGAAGGCCAGCTTGTGGTAGGCGCTGGGGCGCTCCCGGTCCTCCAGCTCGGCCTGGGCGACGGCGGTGCGGAAGGTGACGTCCCACAGGGTGGGCGCCTCGGCCATGTAGGCCTCGCCGCGGGCCAGGTTGCGCAGGAAGGCGCGCTGGGCGGCGGCGCGGGAGTTGTCGTCGATGGTGGCGTAGGTGTGCCGCCAGTCGACGCTGAGCCCGAGGCGGCGCCAGATCGACTCGAAGACCTTCTCGTCCTCTTCGGTGAGCTGGTCGCACAGCTCGATGAAGTTGCGGCGGGAGATGGGGATCTGCCGCTTGGGGTTGGGCTTGGCCGGGGGCTGGAAGTCCGGGTCGTAGGGGATCGACGGGTCGCAGCGCACGCCGTAGTAGTTCTGGACGCGGCGCTCGGTGGGCAGACCGTTGTCGTCCCAGCCCATCGGGTAGAAGACGGCCTTGCCGTTCATCCGCTGGAAGCGCGCGACGGTGTCGGTGTGCGTGTAGGAGAACACGTGGCCGATGTGCAGCGAGCCCGAGACGGTGGGCGGCGGGGTGTCGATGGAGTAGACGTCCTCGCGGCTGCGGGTGCGGTCGAAGTGGTAGACGCCGGACTCATCCCATACGTCGACCCACTTCGCCTCGATACCGTCCAGCGAAGGCTTGTCGGGCATGCGGAAGGAATGAGAGCGGTTGGTCATGGGGCAATGGTAGTCCGCCGACGACCGTGATCGTTCCGCTTCTTCGCGCCTTCCACAATGACGTCAATACCCCGCCGGGGTGTCATGCGTGCGGGGGGCGTCCGTGAAAAGATCCCCGTACGGATACGACGCGCGCCGGTCGCGCGTCGTCGAAGCCCAACGGAAACGGTGAACGAGACAACATGGCCAAGAAGGACGGCGGTGAACTCGCCCCCGCGCTGCTCGGATTCGTGGCGGGGTTCGCCGCGGAGTACGTCACCCGCAAAGCCCTGACCTTCGCCTGGACACGCGCCACCGGAGAGGAGCCCCCGACGGACCTGGAATCGCCCGAGGTCGGTCTCGGCCGCGCGCTGGGGTGGGCCGTGGTGGCCGGCGTCGGCGTGGAGGTCGCCCGGGTACTGGCCGTGCGCACCGCGCGCAAGGGGCTGGCCCGGTCCGACCGTGACGAGATCGAGGCCTGACCACGCTCCCGGGGCCGTTCGGGCTCCGCCGGGGTTTCTCAGGGCGCGCCGAGCCGCGAGCGAGCGACGAGCGTCAGGCGAGGACGAGCAATCCCCGCTTTCGGGGCGCCCGACTGGAGCGGGCGCCGCGCCGCGGTCGTCCGTTGGTGGCGACGGTCGGGGCGGGGCGAGGCGGCGGACCCGAAGCGAAAACGCCCCGGGAGAGCACGCGGTGGACGGCCCACCGCACGCTTCTCGCGTGTGGTCGGCCGTCCACCGCCGTGCACGTCGTCAGCACCGCCGTGCGGGCCCCAGAACGGGGAGCGGCGGTGTCGCCGCGGACGGGGACGGAGGTCCGCCCCGTCCGGTCAGACGCATTCCTTGCAGATCAGCTGCCTGTCGCGCTGTTCGGCGAGCTGACTGCGGTGGTGCACCAGGAAGCACCGCGCGCAGGTGAACTCGTCGGACTGGCGCGGGAGGACGCGGACCGCGAGCTCCTCGCCGGACAGGTCCGCGCCAGGCAGCTCCAGACCCTCGGCGACCTCGTCGGGGTCGGCGTCGATCGGCCCGGCGCTCTTGTCCGCGCGCCGCGCCTGCAACTCCTGGAGACTGTCCTCGTTGATTTCCTCGTCAGTCTTGCGCGGGCTGTCGTAGTCGGTGGCCATCTCTGCTAACTCCATCCCCCTCGTTCAGTGCCTCGTCGCGCGGGTGTAACGCTTGAGAGACCTTCGTTGTGCCCGGTTCGGCCAATGAGTTTTTCCGACCCCGGCGAACCGTGCCCCCTCCCGGGTCACCGTCCACAGGTCAGCAGCACTCCCGTGGAATCGTGGCCGAAGACGGCCACAGCGGCCGCGCGTCGGCCGGTTCCCCGTGTACTACCCAGCGTCGGGGTTCCCGATAGACCTGAAAACCCTGCTTCCGCCCATCACGGACGAGCGCGGAACACTCCCCCACCGGTGGGCAAGAACCAAGACATGCCCACGTCAGGAGGGATTCCCTCCGTGTCCACGCCCGGGGAAGCATACCCACCCGGAGTCGACGCTCGTGACAGGGGTGGGCGTGTCTTCGGACACGTATAGATACCACGAAGCGTGGCCACGCGCAGCTCGGGTCCGGACCTCAGCGGCGGTCGGCCACCTCACCGGGAGGAACCGGCAGGCACACGGTGACGACGAGTCCGCCGCCCGCGCGCGGCCACGCGGTCACGACGCCGTCGTGGGCGCGCACCACGGACCGGACGATGGACAGTCCGAGGCCGGCGCTGCGCCCCGATCCGACGCGGTCACCGGAACCGCGGCGGAACGGTTCGAAGAGTCCCTCGATCTCGTAGGCGGGGATCACCTTGCCCGAGTTCTCCACCTGGATGGCGGGCCTGCCCTCGTACATGCCGCTGCGGACGGTGATCTCACCCTCGGCGACGTTGTACTTGAGGGCGTTCTCCACGAGGTTGCCCACGAGCCGTTCCAGAAGGACCGGGTCGCCCTCCACAAGCGCTGGGCGCAGGTCCAGGCGCAGTTGGAGAGCTGACTCGGACAGGTCTCCGGCCAGTTGGCTGAGGACCGTCTCGGCGACCTCCCCGAGGTCGACGCGGGTGCGCGACTCCAGTTCCCGGTCGCTCTTGGCCAGGAAGAGGAGGCCGTCGATGAGGCGTTCGTGCCGCGCGTTGGTCTCCAGCAGGGTTTGCCCGACGCTCTTGAGGTCAGCGGAGACGTCCGGCGCGCTGAGCGCCACCTCCAGGAGCGTCCGGTTGATCGCCAACGGGGTGCGCAGCTCGTGTGAGGCGTTGGCGACGAACCGGCGCTGGCCGTCGAAGGCGCGGTCGAGCCGTTCCAGCATCCCGTCGAAGGTGTCGGCGAGTTCGCGGATCTCGTCGTCGGGGCCGGACAGGGCGATGCGTTCGTGCAGGGAGCGTTCGGACAGCCGCCGGGCGATACGGGTGATCTTCTGGAGCGGGGAGAGGGCCCGACCGGCCACCGCGTACCCGAGGGCGACCGCGAGCAGCCCCACCAGGAACAGGGCGAGCAGGGAGAATCGCGTGACGTGGGTGAGCACCTCCTCGATGAGGTAGCTCTGCGTGGCCAGCTCCGAGGCGCTGTCCTCCGCGAGAAGGGCGTTGAGCAGGACGGTGACGATGAGGTAGTTCACCAGGACCAGCACCGAGCCCGCGGCGAAGAACAGCATCCCGTAGATGAGGGTGAGCCGCGAGCGCAGGCTGAGGTTGTCCGTGAAGCGGTGCACCCGCTCGGCGGCGGCGGAGCGCTCCGTCCCCTCACCGGAGGGGGCGACGGTGTTGAGCCTGCGCCACGTACCGGTGTCCCCCGGGCGGGTGGGCTCGACCTGGCCCGGTTCCGGCCGTTCCGCCGGTCTCACAGCCGGTACCCCGCACCGGGGACGGTCTGGATGACCGGTGGGTCGCCGAGTTTCTTGCGCAGGGTCATGACCGTGACCCTGACGACGTTGGTGAACGGGTCGGCGTTCTCGTCCCAGGCCTTCTCCAGCAACCCCTCGGCGCTGACCACGGTGCCCCGGGCGCGCATGAGCACCTGCAGGACGGCGAACTCCTTGGGGGTGAGCGGCAGTTCGCGGCCTTCCCGGTAGACCCGGTGGTTGGCGGGGTCGAGCGTGATGCCGTGCCGTTCCAGGACGGGTGGTAGCGGAGGGACCGCGCGGCGGCCCAGGGCGTGCACACGGGCGACGAGCTCGGCGAAGGCGAAGGGCTTGGCCAGGTAGTCGTCGGCGCCCAGGGTCAGCCCGTCCACCTTGTCCTGCACACCGTCGGAGGCGGTGAGCATGAGGATGCGGCCGGTGTAGCTGTCGCCGACCAGTGAGCGGGCGACGTCGTCGCCGTGGGTCCCGGGGAGGTCGCGATCGAGGACGACCACGTCGTAGTCATTGACCGCGACGTACTCCAGGGCGGTGTCACCGTCGTAGACCACGTCGACCGCCATCGACTCGCGTCGGAGCCCGACCGCCACGGTGTCGGCCAGGATCCGTTCGTCTTCGACCACGAGTACGCGCACGTTGACCTTGACCTTCTCAACCTCTGCTGCATGGGAAAAGAAGAGGGGCCGCTGCCGGCGCATCCCCCAACACACCGGCAGCGGCGTTCGTGGCCCCGGCCGCGTCATCCGTTCTCCCACACTCGGGGTAAGGAGGCGGTAAACCCGCCGCGGAATCCGCCGCGGAGGTCCACCTTCCTCACCCCGTGGAGACACGGGCGCTGGGCCGGGGGCATTGCTTCCCTGCTTCGCACGGGGAGCCGCCGCCGACGAATCCCCCAACCGTCGGCGGCGGCCCAACCCCGCACATCTCAAATCTGACACATCAAGAATAAGAAACAAGTAAGCCCCAGGCCCACAAGGAAAATGTGTCATGTGACACCCGCCTGTGCACCGTCGTGGGGTCGTGCCCGGGACACGGACTCCGATGACGCGAAACCGGGGGTGGTGGTTTGGTTTGGCTTCCGGTGCGGTAGGGGTAGTAGACGCACGCGTGGACACCGGCCCCGGGCCGGACCGCGACGGGCACCGCGCCACACCGATGTGGCGTCATCGCATCGCGCGGACACGCTGTCGTGCGCTGACGGCTTTCCACCAGGGCATCCGTATGCCCTGGTGCCGACCCCTGAAAGAGGTGTCATGGGCGAGTTCCTCGCAGAGATCAAGGTCCGGATCAACGAGACCTCCCGGTCGCTCCGCTCGGCTCAGGCCGCCGGGGACGACTTCCTCGCCGACACACACGCGTCGGAGCTGGAGGACCTGTACCGGATCGCGGCTCGCAACGGCATCGACACCCGCTGCTGACGCGGGTTCGACGGCCCTGAACCGGACCCCCCGGAAGGGCCACGTGCTCGGGGCGGGGTGGACCGTGGTCCGCCCCGCCCCTCGTGTGTCGCCCCGGGGCCGGAGCGCCCCCGGCCCCGGACCCCTCTAGCCGTCCGTGTCGGCGCCCAGCGGGGCCAGCAGGCGGTCGAGGGCCTCGTACAGCTCGGGCCGCGCCGCGATCACCAGATCCCCGCTGGGCGGCCCGCCCGCGACCCCGCCCACGCGCACGCCCGCCTCACTGGCGACCAGCCCGGGCGCGGCCCAGTCCCAGGGGTTGAGCCCGCGCTCGTAGTAGGCGTCGCAGCGGCCGGTGGCCAAACCGGTCAGGTCCACGGCGGCCGCACCACAGCGCCGGATGTCGCGGACCCGGGGAAGCACCTCCAGCAGGACCCTGGCCTGCTGGGCCCGCCGCTCGGGGGAGTACCCGAAACCGGTGGCCACCAGGGCCCGGTCGAGCGGAACCGCGTCCGGAGCGCTCAGGGCCACCCCGTTGCGGCGGGGGGCGG